>DATGCB010000067.1:0-16314 GCA_035312365.1 Eudoraea sp.
GTCATAAATTACCTCATGAACTATGCTATTGGGCCTTAAGGTTAGGTTTCCGGTCCTTTCGGCGGCCGGAAGGGTGGATGAGTTGCTGCTGAAGTACCCTCCGAACGGGCAGCCACGCCAGCATCGGTCGCGGTACTGACAGGGGTTTCTACCTTCCACTTTGGCACTGGGGTCGGTGATATGTGCTACCCGGCCAATGGTCAGTAAACGGCCGTCGTCAAATTTTTCTGCAAGTGTTTTTTTCAGGTCCTCTTCGGCACACCTCAGTCCCATGGCCGGCAGAAACTTGCCGTCGGGTAATTGTTTAAGGCCCAGGTTTTCACCGCTTACGCCTATGTACTCTTCAACTTTATCATACCAGGAGGTAATATCTTTATAGCGTACCGGCCAGTCAACCCCTATGTTTTCTTTAAGGTTGGCTTCAAAGTCAATATCACTCCAGCGATAACTTTGCCTCCCCCACGTGAGGGATCGGCCCCCAACATGATAGCCCCGGATCCAATCAAAACGTTTGGTTTCTGCATAAGGATGTTCCAGATCGTTGACAAAGAAATGTTTTACATCTTCCCTGGGAGCCCATTTTACGCGTAGCTGCTTGTGGTATTTTTTCTTATCCTCCCTGGACAATTCTCCCTTTAGCGGATAATCCCATGCATCATCGTTCATGGTTTTATAGTCTTCTATATGTTTCACCATGCGGCCCCGTTCAAGAACCAGGGTTTTAAGGCCATTCTCACAAAGCTCTTTAGCTGCCCATCCTCCGCTAATTCCTGTGCCGACGACGATGGCGTCATAGCGTTCGTTTTGATTCATGCCACTATTTTTCTTTTTATTCTGAGGTATTTCCTATATTTATAACTTTCCATTTTAAGAAGGCCCGAAGATATACGACCCACTAAATATAGGGCTTAATTCTTAAAATTAGACAAAAGAATATTTTCATTAATTCAACAGAACACCAGAATGAAAACGATCAAAGGACCTGCCGTTTTTTTAGCACAATTCGTAGACAGTAAAGCCCCTTTTAATTCCCTGGACGGCATGTGTAAATGGGCCGCTGATTTGGGTTATAAAGGAATTCAGATCCCGACATGGGAAAGTTTTTTGATCGACCTTGACAAAGCTGCGGAGAGTCAGACCTATTGCGATGAGTTAAAGGGGAAAGTACAGTCTTACGGACTTGAGATCACGGAGCTTTCCACCCACCTTCAGGGACAGTTGGTGGCTGTTCATCCTGCTTATGACCTGATGTTCGACAATTTTGCCCCGGACAGTGTAAAGAATAACCCAAAAGCGCGGACAGCCTGGGCTGTTGAGGTGGTGAAGAAGGCTGCCACTGCCAGCAGGCGGCTGGGTATCAGGGCGCACGCAACCTTCTCCGGAGCTTTACTGTGGCATACCTGGCATCCCTGGCCGCAACGTCCCCCTGGTTTGGTGGAAATGGGCTTTGAAGAGTTGGCTAAAAGGTGGATGCCCATTTTAGACCATTTTGACAAGGAAGGGGTAGACGTATGTTACGAAATACACCCCGGGGAGGACCTTCATGACGGGGATACTTTTGAACGTTTCCTGGTGGCCACCGGAAACCATAAGCGGGTGAATATTTTATATGATCCGAGTCATTTTGTTCTGCAGCAACTGGATTACATTACTTATATAGACCATTATCACGAATTTATCCGGTCTTTCCATGTTAAAGATTCCGAATTTAATCCTACCGGAAAGAAGGGCGCCTTCGGAGGCTACAATGACTGGGGCGACCGGGCCGGCAGGTACCGTTCTTTAGGAGACGGGCAGATCGATTTTAAAACCATTTTCTCCAAACTTACACAATACGGATGCGATGTATGGGCAGTGATGGAATGGGAGTGTTGCATTAAGAGCCCGGAACAAGGTGCAAGGGAAGGCGCCAAATTTATCCAGGAACATATCATTGAAGCTACGGAAAAAACCTTTGATGATTTTGCCGGGGGTGCCATTGACAAGGACATGCTAAGGAAAATATTAGGAACATAAAAAAAACTGATGAAACAAGTGATACTACTGGCCCTGATCGCCTCAATAGGCCTGGGATGCAAGGGGAAAAAAGAGAATACCGAAGAAATGGATGCAGATCCCATGGCAAAAGCGGATCAACCCGGGACTCCCATGGATGCAGAATGGACCATACTGTTTGACGGCACCTCCTTTGATGGCTGGAAAGGGTATTTAAAAGACGAAGTTCCCGACACCTGGAAACTCGAAGGGGGAGCCATGGTACTGTATCCCCCCGAAGTCAGACCATCAGGGGAAAATTATAACCTTGTGACCGTTAAAGATTATACCAATTTCGTACTGTCGCTGGAATGGAGGATATCAGAGGGGGGCAACAGCGGCATATTTTGGGGAGTCAGGGAAGACGAAAAGTACGGGCAACCCTATGAGACAGGCCCTGAAATACAGGTATTGGATAATGAAAGGCATCCGGATGCAAAAAATGGAACCACGCACCAGGCAGGGGCACTTTACGATATGATAGCCCCTTCCAGGGACGTTACAAAACCGGTCGGTGAATGGAACACTACTGTCATTACCATTGACCATGACGCAAAACAGGGCAGTATCGCCCTGAATGGAGAGGAAATCGTCACTTTTCCTCTGGCGGATGAACGTTGGAATGCCATGGTCTCCAAGTCTAAATTTGACGGGTGGGAAGGTTTTGCAAAATTTACTACGGGTAAAATAGGGCTACAGGATCATGGGGATGAAGTAGCTTTCAGAAATATCAAACTAAAAGAATTATAATATGAACCGAACTAAAAAGTTAAGCTGCCTGGGCCTCGGAATCCTGTTGGCTGCCTGTCAGGGGGAAGCCCGAAAGGCAGAACCCAAGGCAGATATCACTGAGGACCAGATCATCGCTTACCCGGAATATTCCGGGGAAGAACCAACTGAGCCGGAAGCTACCGAGTTTTATGAGCCTGTGCCACCTGTAGTGGACCCTACCGGTAAAAATGGCGTACCCAGTGATGCTATTGTCCTTTTTGATGGAACCGGGTTTGACCACTGGGTCATGGCAAGGGACAGCACAGAAGTTGTATGGCATTTGAACGAGGACGGCAGTATGACCGTAAAGGATAAGACAGGGGACATACAGTCTTCTCAAAACTTTGGGGATATGCAATTGCACATAGAATGGAGATCTCCTGCAGAGGTTCAAAGAGAAGGACAGAATCGGGGCAATAGCGGCATCTTTTTATCAGGGTTGTATGAAGTGCAGGTTCTGGACAATAACGATAACCCTACCTATGTGAACGGACAGGTGGGAGCCATTTATAAACAACAGGTGCCCCTGGCTAAGGCATCAGTGCCTTCCGGGGAATGGAACACCTATGACATTATTTATCACCTCCCGGAGTTCAATGAGAATGGCCAAAAAATAAAATCGGGAACGGTCACTGTTATCCATAACGGAGTGGTGGTTCAGGATCATACCGAAATAAAAGGAACTACCGAGTACATAGGCTGGCCAAAAAATCCACCGCATGGAAAAATGCCTTTAAAACTACAAGACCACGGGGATAACAGCAGGGTTAGTTATCGAAATATCTGGGTGCGGGAGTTGTAGAAAACGTATCTGGGGAAGGCCGTAGGGTTCAAATGTTGCCAAAGGCATTATGTGTCACAGGCCACCTATGTCCGGGAAGAGGTTCATCGAGGCACCTGCGATGAAGGGCGGATGTAGCCGCAGGTAGTTCCCGGGAAGCACAGCAGCGATATTCAAAATTTTGAGGGGATTGGGAGGAATTTCATTAAATACCCCTTTTCCGCCGCATTGCAATGAGCCGCTTTAAAGAAATTCTTTTATTTACCTTTGCCCAAATTTAGCATCGCAATATGATCCAATCCATGACAGGGTTCGGGAAGCACGTAGTGCAGCTTCCATCCAAGAAAATTACGATTGAATTAAAGTCGCTCAACAGTAAGAACCTGGATATCAATGCCCGGATGCCTTCCAGTTACAGGGAAAAGGAATTGGAGTTACGCAAAACCATTGCCGGTTCGCTCCTACGGGGCAAAATAGACTTCGGTTTATACGTGGAACTCAATGGCAATGAGCCTTCGTCCGGGGTCAATGAGGGCGTGGTCCGGCAGTATATGAAGCAGCTGAGGTCTATTGCCGATGGAGATGATCTGCGATTACTCGATATAGCGGTGCGCCTTCCGGATGCATTGAAAACGGATAAAGCCGATATTGACGAAGAGGAATACAAAGCCATCCAGGGAACATTAAAAAAAGCGTTGCTGGAGATCAACCATTTCCGCACCGAAGAGGGGAAAGTTCTTGAAAAGGATTTTCTGGCACGGGTCGGGGTTATTAAGGAGCTTCTCAATAAAGTGGTTCAACTGGATCCTGAACGCCTGGCCTCTATCCGCGAGCGTCTGGACAAGGCCGTTGCCGATTTAAAGGCAGAAGTTGACGCCAACCGATTTGAACAGGAACTCATTTATTATCTTGAGAAATACGATATTACCGAAGAGAAGGTACGCCTTAAAAATCACCTTGATTACTTTTCCGAAAACCTAATGTCCGACGATTCTAATGGCAAAAAGCTGGGTTTTATCTGTCAGGAAATCGGCAGGGAGATCAATACGATCGGATCTAAGGCTAATTTTGCGCCCATGCAGCAGATCGTGGTTCAGATGAAAGATGAGTTGGAAAAAGTGAAGGAACAAATGCTGAATGTGCTGTAATGGAGGGAGGTAAGCTGATCGTATTTTCGGCCCCGTCCGGAAGTGGTAAAACTACCATAGTACGGCACCTGCTCAAACAACCCGAACTGAATCTGGCCTTTTCGGTATCTGCCACCTCGCGACCGAGAAGGGTGAGGGAAAAACATGGAGAGCATTATTACTTCATGTCAATTTCGGAATTCAAAAAGCATATTAAGAACGGGGATTTCCTTGAATGGGAGGAGGTATACAGGGATAACTTTTACGGGACGCTGAAAAGTGAGGTGGATCGACTTTGGGCTGAGGGTAAGAACGTTATTTTTGATATCGATGTAGCCGGCGGGCTAAGGATCAAAAGGAAATTCCCCGAAGAGACCCTCGCTGTATTCGTAAAACCGCCCAGTGTGGATGAACTGAAAATCCGATTAAAAAAGCGCAGCACGGAAAGCGACGATAAAATAAACATGCGGATTGCCAAAGCCTCCGTGGAACTCGCCACCGCCCCGCAATTTGATAAGGTAATTAAGAACTATCATTTAGACACTGCCCTGGAAGAAGCAAGACAACTGGTGTTGGAATTTATAAATACCACGAGGCCCAAAGGAGGAGAAAAAAAGTGAAAAAGACAGGCCTATTCTTCGGTACCTTTAATCCCATCCATATCGGGCATTTGATCATTGCAAACCATATGGTGGAGTTTTCAGACCTCGATGAAGTTTGGTTGGTGGTAACCCCCAAAAGCCCTTTTAAGGCAAAGGCGTCCTTGTTAGACAATAACCATCGTTTCCAAATGGTCTTGGAGGCGTTGAAAGACTTCCCAAAATTAAAACCCAGCAAGGTTGAATTCAATTTACCTCAACCAAACTATACCATAAACACACTCGTTGTTCTCGAGGAAAAATATGCCGGGGAAAAGGAGTTTTCACTGATCATGGGAGAAGATAATTTAAAGGGTTTCCACAAGTGGAAGAACTATGAGGTCATCCTGGAAAACCACGATTTATACGTTTACCCGAGAATATCAACGGGAACGATGGAAACACAGTTTAAAGACCATAACAGGATTTGCAGGGTGGCTGCACCAATTATAGAGGTCTCTTCCACGTTTATCCGAAGAAGCCATAAGGCCGGAAAAAATATAAAACCATTATTGCCGGAGTCCGTCTGGAAGTATATGGATGAAATGAATTTTTACCGGTAGATCCCGGAAGCTTTCTAACTGCTTTGATCCTGACCTTTTTCCAGCACTGACCTGGCCCATTCCTTGGCCTCATCCAGACTATAAAAAAGGTTGACGGGACAATCCATAAACTTTTGTTCCAGTTGTGCAATTCTCAGGTTCATTTCGTCATATACAACCACTCCAAATCCCCTTAAATTGGAAAAGATGGCCTTTGCCTCCATGTGCAGGGTGGGATCAAAGGAGTACGAATTTATGCGGTTAGAAATATATACCAGTGGAGTATTTACGGTATAATGCTCCAGTCCCTTTATAAAAACGGGGAGGGAATTATCAAAAGTAACGGTGACCCCTTCCTTAATTTCCGAGATGACAAGGTTAGGATAGAACCGGAAGATACCGATATCCAGATCCAATGTTGAAATTAAAGTTTCTGTAGGGGGATCATTCACATTTTAACGGGAATTATAAAGTTAAGGTACAAATTCCTGAGGAATATTCATGGCATTACATATGCCACGGACCAATGTACGCCCTTTGGCATGCCAATTCTTACGGAGGGTGCACTAGTCATAAATATGCTTTGCGTTTTCCTGGTATAATTTTTTTAGTACCTCATCGCCTAGATCCAGGCCATGCAACGGCCAATGGTAGGAAAAGTGTTCTCTCACATAAAAGTGTTCGTCCTTACTCTCCAAAATCCGGAAGGTAGTTTGATACATGGAGGAAGACATACCCATATCTGTACCATAAAGTAGCCTGTCCTGATATTGTTCAAAGAAGGCCTTTACCCTTCTCGGCGTAGGTGCAATTTCGGCATAACGAGCGCCGATTTCTGTATACAAATTCGGGTATCGGTCCAAAAGGGAACCGAGGATATCGAGGTTGTGACTACAATTGGCAAGATGGCAGGCAATAAATGTGGTATTTGGATGTTCTTTTACCGCATTTTCCAGGGTATTGAGCAGTTCCTGATGCAGCAACAAATTCTCTTTGGAAGTATCTATTTTCCAGGTGTACGCATTCATTAATCCGTCGTTGTGTTTGTCCATAGGGAGGTACATCCAGTAAGGGTCTGCAACATGAATACTGACAGGCATTCCTAATTCCCCGCATCTCTTTAAGAGGGGTTTCATCCGGTCATCGTCAATATGCATACTTTTCGCGACTGAAGGCTTTGAGTAATACAGGCCGGTTCCTTTGTCCCCCAGCTCACCGACACCTTTCGCCCCTGCCCGGTAACATCGTTCCAGTTCGGCAACCGCCTTTTCACCCCAGCCATCGTCCGTATATCCGGTATAATCAAAACCGCACCAAAGTTCAAAGCGGTCCCCGTATTTTGAATAAAGGTTGGAAAGGCTATCAAAGGCTTTCCCGGTATTGTACGTAAGGATAATCGTTTTTTCAATGTTGGCTCTATCCATTGTTTTTACCCATGATTCAATTTCCTCGGGGGATACAGGGTATGGATGGCTGTGAACATCGGTAACGGGATACCTCGCCTTTTCAACGACGGTTTTGGGGGTATTGTAGATGGAGACCGGCTCAAAATCCTTTAGGAGCAGATCTTCCTGTGCAAGGGCATTCCAGGAAAGCGCATTTAGGAATACCACCAGGGCCAGGCCGTTTTTCAGTGCGTTGTTTTTATTCATCCCAATGATCTGTTCTGAAGGGGGAAGCCGGCAAACCCTCCGCATTATACAGGTTGGCATTGTCCGGGTTATCGGCCCAGGCATACCGGACCGCCACCGGTTCTGTTATGCTGTCTGAAGAAACTTCCACACTATTTCCTTTGATCTTTGCAGTGGCCCATATAAATTTCCTGTCTGCTCCGGCAATTGCAAAACCCTCGAGGGATTTATCCCCACCGGTCCTGAGACCACCCCCCACATGATCAAAATGCAGTATTATTTTAGGGCCGTCTTTGGTCATGGTGGAGTAGGCAGGGCCGGAGGACACAACATTTTTTCCATAGGTAATTTTTTGGGCTGCCAGCGCCAGTCGTTTCCCCACATCCTGTTTATTTCGGGGATGGATGTCTTCGGCCTCCCCAATATCTATGATTACCGCCTGAGCTGTATTGGGTAATTCCAGTGCCTTTCCCTGTGCTTCCCTTAAAAGTGCCCAGTTACTGAATGCCGGGGTATCTTTTGCCGCCATGAAATTGGCCAGTTGAACGTACAAAAACGGGAAATCACCCACATTCCATAATCTGCGCCAACTGCCAATCAGCGTTTTAAATTGTTGGGCATACTTTTTTGCATCCTGAGGATTTCCCGCATTGGATTCACCCTGGTACCACAATACACCTTTGATGGGAAATTTCAGAATAGGATGGATCATTTTATTAAACAATAGGGTGGGCTGCTGGTTATCTCCCTGAGTACTGTTGTTCATTCGTACCATCCCCACTTTGTACTTCCATTTTCCCGCCAGGGAAATGATGCGCTGGTTGGCTTTTATAAACATCAGGTCCGGGTCTCCGTAAATTCCCCCGCCACCTCCGGTATCATCTACCCTTACTGTAATAATGTTATCGCCTTCCCTGAGGTACTTTGCCGGTACGCTATATTCCCTGATTTTGTTGTATTCCTTCATACTTCCAATGAAATGTCCGTTGACCCACGTTTTATCACTGTCGTCAATGGGCCCTAAACTCAACATTGCATCCTTTACTTGCATGCCCTTGCCAAGCACAAACGTACGGCGGAACCAAAACACCCCATCGGTTTTGTCCCAACCCGCCTGCTCCCAGAGTGCAGGCAGTTCCATGCTTTCCCATCCGGTATCATCAAAGGATTTATCGGCCCAAACAGGTACCTCGCCTTTCATGCCCGGGTCTTCTTCCGGGATCGTATTGAGCCGATCTTTGAGACGTTCTAGAAATACCGCTTTTTCCGCATCCCGTTTGGCTTTCAGTTCGGCAACCATGGCTTCGGAATCCTCAAAGCCCAGGTCTTCCGCGCTGATCCAGGGTTCGATCCGGCTTCCACCCCAGGAACTGTTCAACAACCCGATCGGGATCTTCTGATCTTTTTGAATTTCCCTGGCAAAGAAATAACCCACGGCAGTAAAGCTTCCCACGGTTTCCGATGTGGCTGGCTTCCATTCTCCCCCGGCAAGCCTGTCCTCAGGGAATACCGAAGAAGACTTCGGGACTTTAAAGTGCCGGATACCAGGATGATTTCCCCGCTCAATTTCGGCCTCTGAATGGTTTGAATTGGCAACCGTCCATTCCATATTCGATTGCCCGGAGCACAGCCATACATCGCCGACCATAATATCCTTAAAGCTAACCGTATCCGAATTACTTGCGACCCTCATTTGAAAAGGACCACCCGCCGGCTGCGCCTGCAATTCTATTTCCCAGGCACCATTGGCATCGGCAATGGTTTTATAGTCAACTCCATTAAAAAAGACAACCACCCTTTCATTCCGGGAAGTTTGGCCCCAAACAGGTACCGTGACATTGCGTTGAACTACCATATGATCCGAAAAAATTCGTGCTACTTTCAGCGATTGCGCAGAAATACCTGTTGAAAGGCCACTGAGAAGTATCAAAGTCAACGTTTTGTGAATTTTAAATGGAATTTCCCCGAAGTATATCATTCTTCTTATGTTATGGTATCCTAAAATAAGAAAAAATGGTGGGTAAATAAGGAAGAATCAGGGATTGGGATCAAAAATGATAACGGAGTAACTGAAGTCGGTTAGTTCCCCATCCACGCCAACATCTTCAAGTGTCACTGAGTAAACAGTGTCTTCCATAACATTGGAATTGATGCCCTCCGGGACCCAGACAATGGTTCGGTCCCCGAATTGATCGTCGAGTTCTTCCAGTTGAAGGGGAATGGATGTGCCGTTTTGATCCTTCATGGAAACTGTAGTACCTGTAAAATCCGCATTGGCTATGGAGAAGGACCATCTTGGATATACCACCCTGGACGGAATATATCCCCGGGGGGGCCAGGCAATAAATTCCGGGGCGTTCCCCGGAGTCATACCGGCATTGCCAATTACCCAGATTGCGTTAGAACTGTCGGTGTTCCCAATGCCTATTTCCTGCAGCCTCGGCCATAACAACCATCTTCTGTGGCCCACGGGGCCATTGCTGCTGCCCTGATCCCGGATATAGGAATCAACGGCCTCTGCATTTTTAGACATGGCCAGGAGCGAATTTCCCGCCCCGTCGCCACCTTCGGATGTATAGCACTTCCAGCTATCCGGCGGAAAATGTTCGAGTTGGTTATTGGCTTTCATCATCAGAGCGGCCTGCTGGGCCTTATCACTTTTAGCGTTGCTTTCGGAAATATCATTTTGTAAACCCGAAGCCCTTCGGTAATAGGCAATACGCATAAAAATCTTATTTTTTATGCTTTGAGGAACACCCCGGGCAATACAGTTGGGTTCGTTGCCCGTCCAGGCCATATCCGAATTGTTGCTTGTTGAAGCCAGGTAATAGTCTTCATACAATGTTTTAGCGGCAAGCCGTGCGACATTATCCGTTTGAATAATTACCGGTTCTTCCGTAGCAGGATGGTCCTTACTACAGGACACAATTAGCAGAAGGCAAAGGGATAGTGCAGAGGCTTCTTTTACAAAAGTAGCGGCAGATAAGGGCATAGCAGGGAATTCTGTACTTCAAATAACGCTTCAGGGAAGAAAAAGGTATGTTTTTTTGATGAAAGGCATTGTACGGGAAACGATGTAAAATAAATGGGTCTCCTGGAGGTGTACCGCCTCAGGCGGAACGAGTACCGTTCAAAGCTTCCTCGACCTATTCTAAGAGAAGGATTTCCTATATTCAAACTGGGGGATTATACAACATGGCCTATTTTTCTTTTGGCAGCAAAGCGTGTATATTCTAAGAATGCAAATAGTTTGAACAGAGCATCAAAAAAAGCGAAAATTTCAAAAAAGCATCATCCGTCATAGCCCGGAAGCTTTTATCAAAACATCCGTGCCAAGATATTTATCGTCCGAATTGTAGTACCAGGCCCTTGTCTTGGGCATCTTAATTCCGGAAACGCGCTCTTCCCCGCTAAGGAGAATGTATTCCCCGTCGTTTGATGCTTCGTTATGATAGAATTGATAGACTTCCATGGCGTAGGTAGCAGGATCAAAATAGAAATACCAGGTATCCCCTCCAACGGTTTTGTCGTAGGTCACTTTCAGCACCAGATATTCCTTCTCCTCAAAGGTCTTTTTATGTACTATGGGGTCTATGATCGTACCGGGATCTCTCAGCTTCATAGGCAATCCATAGAGATACGTATAATAGTTTTTTATACTCCTTGCCCGATCACAATTAAGCCCGTGCGATTTCGCATCATCTTCCGAAAAATCAGCATTTCCGTTTAAGGACAGGGTGCATTGGCCCCTGTCAATGATCTGTGTTGTGGTAATGTCATCTGTCGTAGCCGAGAGTTTGAAATAGCGGGCGGGAAGATCAATGACCACCTCGCTCACCCTGTCGCTTTTACCGGGACTTTGCATCGTAATGGAAAGTACTCCCCGGAATGATGGCCATGCTCCTGTGGGATCATGATATTCAATGGCCTTGTCGAGCAATTGGTCCCCGGAATAATCCTGGGCTCTGGTATATAAGGCCAGGATGACAAAGAGTAGGAGGAATGTATTTTTTTTCATGGCACAGAAATTTCTTTTCGGGAAGATACGCAATCTCTTTATTTTACATTAAATTAACAAACCCTTAACTTTAGAGACTCTTTCACAGAGGACCAAAATGGAATACGGATTATCTGATTTGCTGGCATTAATTGGCTCCCTGGGTCTGTTCCTGTTCGGCATGAAGGTCATGAGCGATGCATTACTGGAGTTGGCGGGGAGCAAGATGCGGGCAATCCTGGCGACCATGACCTCCAACAGATTTTTAGGGATTACAACCGGATTTTTGATTACCTCGGTCATACAGTCTTCGTCGGCAACCACTTTAATGGTGGTCAGTTTTTCCAATGCTTCCCTGTTAACCCTGGTGGAATCGATCAGCGTGATCATGGGGGCCAATATCGGAACAACGATCACCGCCTGGCTGATTACCATTCTGGGCTTTAAAGTAAGCATGAGCGCCATCGCCCTGCCTCTTGTGGGATTTGGGTTTCTCTTTACTCTTTCCAAAAAGGATACCACTAAAAACTGGGGGAACTTTATTATCGGTTTTGCCCTGTTATTTATCGGGCTTCAATTTTTGAAGGAGGCCATGCCCGACATCAATGAAAACCCGGAAATACTGGCCTTTCTTCAGCGCTATACCGACCTGGGATATTGGGCGGTCCTTGTATTTTTACTGATAGGCACCCTGTTAACTATCATCATTCAGTCGTCCAGTGCAACGATGGCCTTAACCTTAATTATGACAGCCCAGGGATGGATCCCCTTCGAACTGGCTGCCGCCATGGTACTTGGTGAAAATATCGGCACTACCATTACCGCAAATTTGGCGGCGTTGGTGGCCAATTACCAGGCAAAGAGGACGGCAAGGGCCCACCTGATATTCAATGTGTTGGGGGTCCTCTGGATGCTGGTCCTGTTCTATCCCTTTTTGCGAATGATCAGCTGGTTTACGGGCATGCTGGGATTGGAATCTCCCTACGTGGATGCAGCGGCCATCCCGGTAGCTATTTCCTTATTTCACACGGTGTTCAATGTATTTAACACCTTTTTGCTGGTCTGGTTTATAAAACCCATCGCCGGGTTGGTAGAGAAAATTGTACCGGAAAGGATAGCCCCCGAAAAAGCCATTGAAGAACCAAAGTATTTAAGCAAAAGTATGCTGAAATATCCGGAGACCGCCATCGCATCCCTCCTCCTTGAATCCAAATACCTTTATGAGAATGCCATCTTTGAAATTGTCACCCATGCACTCAACATCCACAGGGAAGATATCCTGTCGGAATTAAAGCCCAAAAAAGTAATCAAAAAGTCAATGGTCGATTTTAAAACCGATGTGCGGGCCCTGTACCTAACCAAGGTAAAGACCATATATGGGGAAATTATCAAATATGCCACCCAGGCCCAAAGTGCTCTTCCATTGACCAGGGAACAACACAACCGGGTCATGAGGATCAAGGTGGCTAACAGGAAAATGGTTGAAATCATTCGGGACGTAGGGGACTTAAGCAGAAATGTTTCAAAATCCCTGGATGCTGAAAATCCCTATATGAAGAAAGAGTATGACAAATTCAGAAAAAAGTTGGTCAAGGTATTGCGCATTGTATATTTGTTCAGGACTGAAAGAGAAATGGAACAATATTACCAAGAGCTTATGGCCCTGACCAGGAAAGCGAAGCAGAGTATACACATGGGCAATTTAACCATTGATGAGCTGATTCGTAAAGACCTTATCACTACCGACATGGCGTCATCCTTATTTAACGACCACGACAATGTAAACGATCTGATAGAAAAACTCATCTCTGTGGCCGAATTGCTGTACGGTAACAAAGATTCCCTGGGGAACAACGCAGCAGGTGACCGTGAACACCGGCAAGAGTTAAGGTCTGCTTAGAACCTTGTTCTTCAGGGGCTTAAGGGAGTGTGGGCCGCCCTGCCCGTTCAGGTTCAGGAATGTTCTACGGTTGCAGGAGCCACGGTACTATCATGTGCTTCATAATAATCCTGAAGAAGGTTCATGGTAGCCGTCATGAAATCTTTGGTTTCCAGTAACAGGGAGAAATACAAAGTGGTGTTTTTGGGGCTGGATTCTTCTGTACGCGTCCTTGCAACCTGTTTTTCTATTCGTTGAGAGACCAGATCGAAGAGTTGCTGTTTGCCCTCCAATACTGATCCTATTTGTTCGAATGAATGTTCGTCAAACGCTTTTTTGGTGTTGTTCAGGATCTCGTCTAACTTAAGATCGATTTCTTTCAGTTCCTTAATCTGATTGTACTTTAATTTCTTGTGATTGTTATTCACATGTTTGTAGCTCACCTTACCTATATACTCCAGTGATTGGGCTATATCCTGAAGATGCCCAAGTACATTTATATAAAAATTACTCGCCCCGACGCTGCCTTCATCCAGATTTTTAATAAAATAGAAAATACTATCCCTGAGGTCATCAATTTCAGCAGATAATTTGGCTCCCTGTTTGGTATTCTTCTTTAAAAGATCCAAATCCTGTCTTGCCAAACCGTTTATGGTATTGGTATAAATCTTACTACTGCGTTTTACTACCCTGGAAATGTTCTTGGCACTTTCTTCAATCACCCCCTGAATGGAACTGCTCTCTGCCCTGTACAGGCTGTCTTCGGCCCTTTGTTCTTTCGACTTTTTATTGTAGGCTATATAGTTTCTGGCCAACAAAAGAACCGCTGCAAACAATAGAATTGAAATGGCCGCTCCTTTTCCAAAACTTATAATGGTTAGAATAGCCCCTGCTGCCAAAAAAGCAACGATGGCCGTCATAAACCACCCTCCTATAACATTTAATACCCCGGCCACCCTGTAAACGGCACTTTCACTTCCCCAGGCTCTGTCGGCCAGGGAAGTACCCATGGCGACCATAAACGTCACATAGGTAGTGGACAGGGGTAATTTGTACGAAGTGGCAATTGATATCAAAATTCCGGCAACCATTAAGTTAACCGCCGCCCTAACCATATCAAATGCTGCCAGCTCGTGGGTTTTGCCTTTGGTAAGCTGAATTAACGGCTTTGTAAATTGGGTATCTATTTTCTTTTGCCAGGAATTAGGGGTAACCATATGGGTATATGTACCAATCAGCATGGAAAAACGCACCAGGCTTCGGGATAGGAAATTAGGTTTAAACCGCTCTCTTGTTTCCCCTTCCCGAGCCAAATTTATTTCCGTATCAGCTACGTACCGGGCTTTTTTGGATAACCATAAAGTGACTACCATAACAATTCCTGACAGGAATAAAAGAATGGTAGGCGTGGGCACCTTTGAAGCCAGTACTTCCATGCTGAACTGATTTGCGGCTACACCGGAAATCGACCAGGCTTCATAGGACTGCCAGGCTGCGATGGGGACACCGATAAAGTTTACCAGGTCGTTGCCGGCAAATGCCAGGGCCAGCGCAAACGTCCCAACACCAATGATCAGCTTATAGATGTTGGTTCTCGCATATGAGATCAGGAGAAAGGAAAGCAGTGACCAAAATATAATACTGGACAATATTATGGGAATTACCTCTGCTTCGAGAAATCCTGAAATTGTAACTCCTCCGATCAGATCAAAGGTCTGGGAGGCGAAGGGCGTCCCGTTAATTCCTTTTATAAAAATAAAATAAGTTATTGCAGATAAAGCCATCCCGCCAAAAAAAGCACCTACCCATCTGGCCTTTCTCTCAAAATTGAAAGTCAATAATAACCGCGAGATCCACTGTACCATGGCACCGATTGTAAAAGCTATAAATACAGACAGGAGGATTCCTGAAATGATTTGAGTAGCTTTTGAAGTATTTATATAATTTATGACGTCCAGGTAATCTCCACCGTCTGATGCGATCTTAATTAATGACATTGCCACAGCGGCACCCAAGAGTTCAAAGACTATTGAAACCGTAGTAGATGTAGGCATCCCCAGTGTATTGAAGAAATCGAGCAGTAAGATATCAGTGATCATCACGGCCATAAAAATGAACATGATCTCATCGAAATAAAATTCTCCGGGATTAAAAATACCTTTCCTGGCAACTTCCATCATGCCGCTGGAAAAGATCGCACCGAAGGCAATGCCCAAGCTAGCTACGATCATAATGGTTCTGAATGAAATGGCCTTGGATCCAATGGCCGAATTAAGGAAGTTAACGGCATCGTTGCTTACCCCAACAACAAGATCTGCCACCGCCAGGGCGGCCAGGGCAATTACCATTAATAAATATATATTTTCCATTATTTCAGTGCGAATTCAATCTTGACATTCGTGTGCACAATCGGACTCCCGGATAAACTGGTTGTTATTTTTCAGCCTTGGCCTCCTGAAGGGTCTGGGAACGATGATGTTCATCGTAATACAAATTCAAAATATTCATATTTGCCATTATAAGATCCTTTGTTTCCAGGAGGATACTAAAGTAAAGCGTAGTGTTTTTTGGACTGGATTCTTCGGTTCTGGTACGTTCTACCTGCTTTTGTATGGAATCCTGTACGCTGCTCAGCAATGCCTGTTTTTTTTCAATTATGCCAGGGACTATTTTTTCAAAGTCGCGGGAATCAAATACTTCCCTGATTTGGTCAAAAAGGCGGACGAGTCGGTCATTAATAGCCAATAATTCCTCTGCCTGTTTTTTCTTCAAAGCCTTGTGGTTATTGTTAACATGTTTATGGCTCACCTTGGCTATGAGGCTGGAAGATTGCGCAACATCTTGTATACTGCCAATCACGTCTATATAAAATTTACTGGCACCCAGATAGGAATCATCAAGATCTTTGATGAAA
>DATGCB010000068.1:0-3462 GCA_035312365.1 Eudoraea sp.
ATTTTGGAGGAGGTTTATGCTACGATCTATTGACAATTTACCCATGCGGTCAATTTGCCTTACATTCGCAAAAAATCACTTCTTTTTGTTAAAAAAAGCGTCTACAACCACTTTGATACCATAAAAACCAAGCGAAATTGCTGTAATAGCCAATAGTAATCCAACAATAAATACCGGCCAAAAGAAGGAATGATCCTGGTTTTTAAATGCCTCATAGAGCACCACAGGGGCCAAAAACATAAGCGCAACGGTAATTGCCAGGAATTTAAGACCTTTAAAAAGAATTGTTTTATCTGTTCTCATTGCATTCAACCGATCGGAGGATTTCAAAAGTACCAATTAAAAGGTATATTTATTACTCAGATATTTGATTTTTAAAACGTTTTTAATCCATGAATATCTTGTTGGTTCCGGATAAATTCAAAGGTTCTCTGACGGCCGGGGGCGTGATTGAAGCACTTAAAAGCGGGATTAACCGGGTCCTTCCGGATGCCAGTACCTATGCCGTTATTGCCTCGGATGGCGGCGACGGATTTTTAGAGGCCGTAGCCCAATACATATCGGTTGAAGAGGTGCAGGTTGATACGCCTGGTCCCCTGGGTAGAAATTTGAGAGCAACCTACCTGTTTGATCCTGAAAACTTAAGGGCCTATATAGAGTTAGCCAGGGCATCGGGAATTGTACTGCTTGCTGACTCTGAGAAAAATCCATTCCAAACTTCCACACTCGGAACCGGGAATCAAATAATGGACGCAATTTCCCGTGGAGCAAAGGCAATATATATTGGATTGGGCGGGAGTGCAACCAATGATGGCGGAATAGGAATAGCACAGGCGCTCGGATTCCACTTTTTTGATATCATGGGAAATCACCTGGAGCCCATTGGCGGGAATCTTGACAAGATCGACCGGATCACTGCACCGGAAATATCAGAATTGCTCCGGGATGTCACCATTTATGCTGTAAATGATGTAAGTAACCCACTGTATGGAGAGAACGGGGCTGCCCATATTTACGCCAGGCAGAAAGGGGCCAATGGGAATGAAATTGAACTTCTGGATGCTGGATTGAGGAATTTAAACAAGGTAGCAGAACAACAATTTAAGGTGTTCAATGCCCAAATTCCGGGTGCAGGTGCGGCAGGAGGCACAGCCTACGGCTTGAAAACATTTGCCGGTGCCCACTTTATCAGTGGCATCGACTTTATTTTAGAATTGGCCTCAGTTGAAGAATTGTTACAAAAAAAAGAAATAAATTATATAATTACAGGAGAGGGAAGGATTGATGAACAGACTTTGAATGGTAAACTGATCAATGGGGTATTGAATTTGGGAAAGCGGTATCAAATACCCGTCATGGCTGTCTGCGGGTCATTGGATATGGACAAGGCGGAGCTGAAAAAGCACGGGATCCATGAGGTACTGGAAGTCCGGGATCCTTCAAGATCCCTGGAATACAATATGGAAAATGCGGCTGAATTGGTAGAGAAGTCAATCTTTGAATTTCTCAAAAAATCGCAACGGACTTAAATCCCCGGGGCGCATCTTTCCGGAGACTATTCAATCACAATGGTATCCCGGTATTCCTGGACAATGCCAAAGTAACCCAACGGAAAGACATCGGGCTGGTCTACATTGTCAAAAACATTGATGTTATCCAGGTCAGTGACGTCAAAAATATTCCCTCGTATGGTAGCTGCCGGCGTTTGAAAAGGGCCCTGCAAATCGCCTCCTTGTTCTATTAATTGATCCATGTAATTGTAAAAAGTCCTGTCAGCTCCGAGGACGCTGATTAAAAGTTCGGTTCCCGGATCAAACTGCTGGTCATAAAAATAGGAGAACTCAAATTGCTGGCCCATGTAAAATTCATCTTCGGTGACCAGGTATTCCCCAAAACCAAAATCAAAAACATAAAAATTAGCAACATCGGGATCATCCGTAAAGGTGATGATCACCTCGGTATCATCTTCATCAAATAAAGTGCCCTCCCCCTGTGTCAGCAGATCAATAGGTGCAGTTCGTACATATTTTGTCTGACCAACGTATCTTTTATCCTGATGATTGATCACCAAAGTATAAAGAATATCCTGGTCCAGACTCGACGTGCGTATCCTTTGATCCGTGCTAAAGTTTGGGTCCGGAACATAGATACCGGATCCCGGGTCTACTTCCGCCAGGCTGGATGAACTACTCGATACCACAAAACCATCTTCAAGGAGTTCTTTTAAAATTACGATGCTTTCCACATTGGTTACCGGGACGGTGCCAAAGAAATTGTCGGTAAGTGTGATTTTTACCTCAACTGGCACGAACTGTTCATCTACGTCTACGCGTATTAGGGCATCCACACTCAGCCGTGGTGCTTCAGACGGGGCATCTATTTGCACAACGTCTTCACATCCGGTCAGGCTCAAAAGTAGCGCTAATATGAGAGATCCTTTTTTCAATTACAAAGATTTTTTATGCTGGCCGCCCTGTAAGAACGGTTTAGCGCATGGTTATCGTATCATTATATACCTGGACAACGGCAAAATACCCCAGTGGGAATACATCAGGCTGATCAACATTGTCAAAAACATCTATATTATCCAGCTCGGTTACATCAAAGATATTCCCCCGTACGGTCGCAACGGGAGTATCGAAAATATCAAACTCATCTTCACTCTGATCGATCAGCAAATTCATATAATTATAAAAGGTTCTGTCTGCTCCCATGATACTAATGGCTATTTCCTCCCCTGGCTCAAACTTCTGATCATAGAAATACGAAAAACTAAATTCCTGTCCCTGGTAAAATTCATCTTCCGTGACTAAATACCGGCCAAAATCGAAATCAAAAACGTAAAAGTCCTCCCGGTCCGGGGCATCAGTAAATGTAACGATCAGTTCCGTGTCATCACTGCCAAACAGGGTCCCATCTCCTTGTTCCACTGTATCAATTGGGACCGCCGGGACATATCGGGTCCGGGCAAAATAACGTCTGTCTTCATGTTTTAACTGTATAATCAGTTCCCCATCCATAAAGAAATCAGGACTGCCGACTTCCTCGTAGACTCCTGAACCAGGGGTCTTCTCCTTTAAGATGAGACAATTGGCACACATGGTCGTGGGGCCATCTAAATTAATAATGGTGATATCCCCTAAGCCTGTGGCAGGAATGGTACCGAAAAAGGAACTCGTCAGGCTCACTTTTACTTCAACGTTAAGCGCCTGTTCACTTTCGTCGATTCGTATCAGTGCATCTACAATAAGCCGAGGTTCTTCGGAAGGTACGTCTACCTGTATCACATCTTCACAGCCCGTAAAGAGGACGAACAGCACTAACAAGTTCATCATCCTGCCCATCCCCCTAAAATTTAAAATTATAGGTGATGGCCGGCACAATGCCGAAGATGGAAGTCCTAATGGCCTCGTTTACCCCGGTATCCTGGTTTCGCCTGAAATTAATGGATGCTGCATTCGG
>DATGCB010000069.1:0-7435 GCA_035312365.1 Eudoraea sp.
ACAATAGGTACAAGCTGGCCGGCGGAGGGTATCTTTCAACTTCGGAGGATATTGCGCGACTCGGCCAGGCCTGCCTTGATAAAAAAATTGCAGATCCGGCCGTGATCTCATCTTTTCTCAGATCGCATAGATGCAAGGGAAAACCCACCTGGTATGGCCTCGGATGGGAAGTAAGCGAGGATAAAAAAGGGAGGCCCTACTACGGACATGTGGGCAATGGGGTAGGGGGGTATGCCAATTTTTTTGTCTATCCCGGGGAACAGATGGTCATTTCCATGGTCATCAATTGTACCAACCCAATGGTACAGGAGGTGTTGGATGAGGTGATTGACCACCTGATACTGCAGGGATCAACTTCACCCACTACACCATAAAATGTCAGCCACTTCTGTGCTTCCATGGATAATGAATATTTTTGGATAGTTTGCATGAGGTATAAAGCGTATACAAAATCACTCAAACGCGATCAGAGTGTCATATGTCCCGGAAAAAAGAACTGATAGAACTCGCTCAACTATTCTTTAAATTAGGGTGTATTGCGTTTGGCGGCCCGGCCGCGCATATTGCCATGATGGAAGAGGAAGTTGTTCAAAAGAAAAAGTGGATGAGCCAGGAGCATTTTCTGGACCTTGTAGGTGCCACGAACTTAATTCCCGGCCCCAATTCCACAGAAATGACCATGCATTGCGGACACGAACGCGCCGGTTGGAAAGGCTTGTTTGTCGCCGGTAGCTGTTTTATTTTTCCGGCGGTAGTGATCACTTCTGTATTCGCATGGGCGTACGGGGAGTACGGGCAACTTCCGGAAGTGGAACCATTCATATACGGTATAAAGCCAGCCGTGATTGCCATCATCGTCATGGCCGCATTTCGACTGGGGAAAAAAGCGGTCAGGAATACGGAACTCGCCCTGCTGGGGATAGCGACCACGATAGCATGTCTTGGAGGGGTCAATGAAATAGCGGCACTTTTTGGCTGTGGTATTCTGGGATTGGCAAGTTACTTTATCAAAAAAAGGGCTAAAACACTAACGGCGTTTGCCCCTTTCCTTATTTTTCAGGTAGCATCATCTGTAAAAGTAGCCAGTTTTAAAATATTCTTATCATTCCTTAAGGTAGGGGCTATTTTGTATGGCAGTGGATATGTGCTGTTCGCCTTTCTGGATCTGGAACTGGTGGAAAAGGGCTGGCTCACGAGACAAGAACTTATTGACGCAGTGGCCGTCGGCCAATTTACCCCCGGCCCGGTCTTGTCAACCGCCACCTTTATTGGCTGGCAAATGAATGGAATATCAGGGGCCTTCGCCGCTACCCTTGGAATTTTCCTTCCATCCTTTTTGTTTGTGTTGCTGCTTCATCCGCTTATTCCCAGAATGCGGAGGTCTAAAGCAATTAGCGCCTTTCTGGATGCGGTCAATGTTGCGGCAGTTGCGCTGATCAT
This sequence comes from Eudoraea sp., assembly GCA_035312365.1. GTDB lineage: Bacteria > Bacteroidota > Bacteroidia > Flavobacteriales > Flavobacteriaceae > JAFMPW01. Next base: position 1,441 of record DATGCB010000069.1, read on the forward strand.
TGCCGTTTGTATTGAAATGGGCGTGGACAGCATAACGGATTGGCGAACGATTGCGATCGCCCTGGTGAGCCTTATGGCTGTTTTCGTATTTAAGAGAATGAATAACGCCTTTATTGTTTTGGGAGGAGCCATTCTTGGCTTTGTCCTTACCCTGGTCTAATACTCAACGGCACATAGGGGCAAGGAAGGGTGGTGTATCAGTTAATATCGTTTTTATTGTAATTATAAAACATGTTTCATACATTTATAAAACTACTATTATAAATATAAGCGCATGGCTGATAAAATCGAAGAAATTGGGTATCTGGCCGGGGGTTCCCGCCTAAGGCGGATCTATGAAAAATTGCAGGTCGGGGGTGATAAAGTGTATAAAGAGGCGGGAATATCCTTTAAATCTAGTTGGTTTCCGGTGTACTATGTGCTCGCCAAATCCATTCAACCTCAAACGATCATGGAGATCACGCATCAAATTGCATTTTCCCATATTACGGTAAAGAACATCCTCTGCGCATTGGAAAGGGAGTCACTGATACAAATGGGTCCAAACCCCCGGGACAAACGTTCAAAACTGGTCGCATTGTCCGGCAAAGGAAAATACCTGCTGACGAAACTGGAACCGCTTTGGGCATCATTTGATATAGCCCTTAGGGGGGTCTTTACCATTGGACACCCGGAAATGAACGGGATCCTGTCACGGATCGATGCCGCATTAAACGATGTTCCGCTTAATGATCGCGTTCGCAACCTCCAGGACCGGGCCTATGAAGTACGCAATGCAAAACCCGAAGAGTTCGATACCGTTGGAGCATTGATGGTAAGGGTGTATTCTCAATTGGATGGGTTTCCCAAAGCCGCCGAACAACCTGAATATTACGACATGCTCGCACACATTGGAAAACTGACGGAGAAACCGGCCACTGAGTTACTTGTGGCGGTGAATCCAAAGGGGATCATAGGAGGCGCAGTCGTCTATTTTAGCGATATGCAATATTATGGGTCCGGAGGTACTGCCACCCTGGAAAAGAATTCATCCGGGTTTCGTTTATTGGCCGTAGATCAGTTTGCCCGCGGGCAGGGCCTTGGCAAATTGCTCACCGTGGAATGCGTTAGGAGGGCAAAGCTGAACGGGAGCACACAGGTGGTCATTCATAGCACAAAGGCCATGCAAATTGCCTGGAAAATGTATGAGAATATGGGATTTAAAAGATCGGATGACCTGGACTTTAAACAGGGAGACCTCCGGGTGTTTGGTTTTCGGTTGAAATTATAAAATTGCCTGATTGTTTTAAGGGAAATTCTAAAAATGAAATAAAATCTGTACTATTGACGGTATGAAACAGGGATTAAGAATAGGGATAAGCACCCTCCTTGTATTTCTTCCGCTCTGTATACCCGCTCAGCAGGGCCAGCTCCTGGACCAGCTTGCGGAAGAATATACCAGAGGCTCCTTTCCGTTGCTCAAAGACTTGTTAAGTATCCCAAACGACGCCATGTACCCCGCCGATATCGAACGCAATGTGGCCTGGTGCGAGTCGGCCTTCAAGGAGCGTGGGTTTACAACCCACAGGCTGCCGACAACGACCGTACCACTTCTATTGGCCGAACGAAAACATAAAGGTGCCCGGAAAACGGTATTGGCATATTTGCAAATAGACGGCCAACCGGTGGACAGCACTCGATGGTTGCAGAAAAATCCGTACCAGCCTACGTTGAAGAAGTTAAATGCCGCAGGGGAGTGGGAACCACTTCCATGGGAGACGATCTCGGATTATGAAGACGACTGGCGGGTTTTTGCGCGTTCTGCAAGCGATGCAAAAGGACCCGTAGCCATGTTGCTCGCCGCATTGGATGCCACGGCATCCCGGAATGTGACCCCAAATTACAACCTCAAAGTGATCATGGATTTTGAAGAGGAATTGGGGTCGCCAAGGTTGCCTCAGGCCGTAAGAGAAAATTCCGGATTGCTGCATGCAGACATGCTCATCATATTTGACGGCCCAAGGCATATTACCAACAAACCTACTCTGACATTTGGTGCCCGGGGCATTGCGACCATAACACTTACCACCTATGGCCCGGTACTGCCACAGCACAGCGGACATTTTGGGAATTATGCCCCTAATCCTGCCTTGAGATTATCCAGGTTATTGGCTTCCATGAAGGATAATGATGGGAGGGTAATCATTCCGGGGTTTTATGACGGGGTGGCAATTGACTCGCAGACGGAGGCCATCCTCAGGGCTGTGCCCGATGACGAGGACGAGATCAGGGACCGTTTGCAAATTGCGACCACGGATAAGGTAGGCTCCTACTACCAGGAGGCGTTGCAATACCCTTCACTGAATATCAGGGGCATGCAATCGGGGTGGATCGATGAAGAGGTAAGGACCATCATCCCAGGATGGGCCAGGGCCGAAATAGATGTGCGACTGGTATTGGAAAGCGATCCTGAAAGATTAATACACTTAATAAAGGAACATGTTGCGGCTCAGGGTTATTTTGTTATAGAGGGGGAACCAACGAAGGATGAGCGTCTGACCTATGAAAAGATTGCCACTTTTACTGCTGAAATATCGTACCAATCCTTTAGGACCGATTTCGACTCCGAAGTGGGTCGGTGGTTGAGAGGTGCCCTGCAAAAGGCCTTCGGTGAGGACCCCATAATGATCCGTATGAGCGGGGGATCCATACCTATTGCCCCCTTTGTGAACACCCTGAATCTTCCTGCCGTTACTGTGCCTACGGTCAACAGGGATAATAACCAGCATAGCCCTAACGAGAATCTGCGCCTGGGTAATTACAGGGAAGGTATTAAAACAATGATCGCGATTTTAAGTGAAGACCTATAGGCTGCTTCCGTTTCGGCTTGCGTTGCTTAACTTGTCATTTCAGTAAACAAGCTTTCAAGGTTCCTGTTCTTCCGGCTTAGCTGGAGGGTCTTTAATTTGTTGTCATGGGCGAAGTCGAATATAACAGGTCTCATATCTGTGGTGGTAGTGAAGCTAATTTCATATAAGAAACCCCCCAAATTTTTAACGGTTGAAACATGCGGTAATTTTTTTAAGAGTACTTCTTCCACCCGATAATCAAACTCCACCTCTATGATCTGTTCACCTTCCTCGCGCAGATCTGCCAGTTTTTTATCTGCCACAAGTTCACCTTTGTTCATGATCAGTACCCGATCGCATACGGCCTCTACCTCTTTCATAATATGGGTGGACAACAGGATCGTTTTTTTCCGGCCGATTTCTCGTATCAACCTGCGGATCTCAAGCAGCTGGTTGGGATCCAGTCCGGTGGTTGGTTCATCCAGGATAAGGACCTCGGGATCGTGAAGTAACGCCGCGGCCAGACCCACGCGTTGTCTGTAACCCTTGGAGAGTTGTCCAATTTTTTTGTGTGCTTCCGGCCCAAGCCCCGTCTGTTCAATAACGATTGGGATACGGTCTTGGGAAACTTTGTAAAGGCCGGCATTAAAAGCAAGGTACTCCCTGACGTACATTTCGGGGTATAAGGGGTTGTGTTCGGGCAGGTATCCTATACGCTTTTTAACCTGCGCGCTCTCGGTAATCAAATCGAATGAATTGACAGCACCCTCGCCGCTATCGGCCTTGCTGTAAGTGGTGAGGATCTTCATCATCGTCGATTTCCCCGCCCCGTTAGGCCCAAGGAATCCTACAATCTCCCCTTTTTTTATATCGAAAGAAACGCTGTTTAATGCTTTTTGCGAGCCGAACATTTTCACGATGTTTTTTACGGTAATCGACATAAGGGATTTTTTGTAAAAATAAACAATGCATGGAAAGGGGGTGTATTTTTTGCAGCCTTTTTGATCCGGTAACCGAGGTATCAGCGACGTTCCGCGAGAGGGTATCGCCGCGGATCTCTGGGCTCCTTTCTACCGCTTCCCTGCGCAGAGCACCCATTTTCCCCTAATTGCAAAAGGTCAATAAAAGAATCCTGAAATTCATTATTCTCAATAAGGGACCTTATTCTAAAAAAAATCTACAAAGAAGATGGTCATATCTGGGATATTCAAAAAAAGATGCTGATAACATTTGATTTTTAAATTAAATATTTACCTTAGCCGGACAATTACGCAAAAATGACACGCAATTATTTCTGGAACGGTTTCTATTTTTACTTCTTTTTTAAGCGAGGTACGGGACTGTTGTAGTATATGAAATAACCATATAAAATGAAGTCCCGTATGCAACGGGACTTTTTTTATGAATGACGTTTAATATTGAAAAAACGAATTGCCATACAGGGAATCAAGGGCTCTAACCACCACATGGTGGCCAGGGAGTATTTTGGGGATGAGATTGAATTGGTGGAATGTCTGTCATTTCATGAGTTGGTGGATCAATTACTCGAAAAGCGCGCTGACAAGGCGGTAATGGCCATTGAGAATTCGATCGCCGGCTCTATTATTCCAAATTATGCTTTGGTGTACCATAACAATCTTCACATCATAGGGGAGCATTATTTAAACATACATCACAATTTAATGGTTCTGAATGGACAGCAATTGTCCGATATAAAGGAAGTACGTTCTCATCCCATGGCCCTTTTGCAATGCAGGGAATACCTGAAAAAGCAGCCACATATTAAAATGGTGGAAGATGTGGATACGGCTGAAACTGCACGGCAAATTCAGGAAAAGAAATTGAAGGGAGTGGCTGCGATCGCTCCTGTAATGGCGGCAGATTTGTACAACCTGGAAATCATTGCCCCGGAGATTCAGACGATAAAAAACAACGCGACCAGGTTTATTATCATCAAAACCCAAAACAAAGAAATTCCGAAGGAGGAAATCAACAAGGCATCTCTTCGCTTTATAACAGATCACAAACGGGGGAGTCTGGCCACCGTATTAAATGTTATGAGTGATTGCAATCTGAACCTGACCAAGATCCAGTCGCTTCCCATCATTGAAACCCCCTGGAAATATTCCTTTTTTGTAGATGTTACCTTCGAGAAATATACCCATTTTGCCAAAGCAAAGGCGCTACTGGAGATAATGTCTGAAGAATTCAGAGTATTGGGCGAATATAAAAATGCACGGCTATGATCAGGACCGCCGACAGGTTACATACGGTAGAGGAATACTACTTTTCTAAAAAGCTCAGGGAGGTAAGAGGGCTTATGGCACAGGGAAGACCTATCATCAATATGGGGATTGGGAGTCCGGACCTGGTACCTCCCAAGTCGGTGATTGATGCTATGGCGGCGTCGGTCGAAGACGATGGTGCTCATCAATACCAGAGCTACCAGGGCCTCCCGGAACTAAGGCAGGCCATGGCCGCATTTTATGCATCGAAATTCAAGGTTTCCGCAGACCCTGAGCGTGAGATCTTACCACTCATGGGTTCAAAAGAAGGGATCATGCATATTAGTATGGCCTTTCTTAACAACGGGGACGAGGTCCTGATCCCCAATCCGGGGTACCCCACCTACACTTCAGTCACGAAACTTGTCGGGGGTGTTCCTAAATTATACGACCTGAAGGCGGAGAATAATTGGTTTCCCGACCTTGCGGCTTTAGAACAGCAGGATATGTCCGGTGTAAAGCTTATGTGGGTGGGGTATCCCCATATGCCAACGGGGGCAAGGGCATCAGTCCAAGGATTCCGTGAGCTGGTGGCCTTCGCTGGGCGCCATAAAATCCTGCTGGTCAATGATAACCCCTATAGTTTTGTTTTGGGTAGGGATCCCGTAAGCCTGTTAAATGTGGACGGAGCTGCACAGAATGCCCTGGAACTAAATTCCCTGAGCAAAACCTTCAATATGGCAGGATGGAGGGTCGGGATGGTCCTTGGAAGCCCTGAACATATCGAGGCCATTTTAAAAGTAAAGAGCAATATGGACTCCGGGATGTTTTACGGAATTCAAAAAGGAGCTATTGAAGCCCTTGGCATGGGGCCAGCGTGGTTTGAACAATTGGATGCCGTATATGAATCAAGAAGGTTATTGATGTTTCAATTGGCAGACA
>DATGCB010000070.1:0-9433 GCA_035312365.1 Eudoraea sp.
AAAATCATCATACCTCCGGATATCAAATATAACGAGGCACCCTGTCCTTCGAAAGGCCAAAAGCGAAACACGCCTTTAACGATTCCCGGATTTCGGAAGTATCTGTTTTAAAAACACCCCCGTCATTGCTACCATAAAAAGTGCAAATGGCAGGGAAGTGATGATCAATAATTTTTGCGCGGCTTCCAGTACATCAATATCGGGTTTAACGTTACCCAGAATGATCAGGGCCATTGTTGCAATCAGGATAAAAACAGACCAAAGCAACCGGTGGCGTCTGCTCGGTTCCTTTTTACCCTTATCGGTGAACATACTCAATACAAATACAGCAGAATCTACAGAGGTTACAAGGAAGCTGACCAGCAGGAATATCGTAGTAAAATTAAAGAATGCTGCAAATGGATAGTTCCCGAAAAACACAAATATGGAGGAAAATACATTGCCGAATTCATTGTCATAGGCCCCCCAGGCTTCAATCAGTTGAAAGGCCGAGGTTCCAAACACCGAAAACCAGAAAAATGTTCCCAGCGACGGGATGATCATCACCCCGAGCAACAACTGACGAAGGGTCCTGCCTCTGGAGATGCGTGCAATAAAGATCCCAGTAAAAGGTGCCCATGCCAGCCAGAATGCCCAATAATAGAATGTCCAGTCCGTCAGAAATTCAATTCCGGGATTATAGCTGCCAATGGCAAGGCTCATGGGTATAAAATCTATTAAATACTGCATCGTTGCCGTCGCAAATGAAACAAGAATAGCCAACATATCACTGGTGAAAAAGACAAACAAAAGCATTGCCAGGGTAACGAGAATATTGAATTTTGAAATGATCTTGATGCCCTTATTTACCCCTTGCCAGGCGGAATAGAAGGCTATGGCGGAAATAATGGCGGCAAGGAGCAGCGTGGTCCCCAATTCAAAGCCATCTCCGAACACATGATTTAATCCCCCGTTGATCTGTGTAGTACCCAGGCCGATTGCGGCGATCAACCCGAAAACGGTAGTGATGATGGTCATTATATCAATACCCCTTCTGGCCACCTTATTTTTGATAGTTCCGTCAATGGTGGAACTAACCCTCACTTTCTTATTGTGTACAAAAAGGGCGTAACCTACCACCATTGCGAACAGTCCGTAAAACGCCCAGGCCGTAAATCCCCATTGATAAAAGGTAAATTCCAGCGCCAGGATCTCTGGTGCAAGATCCGAGGGATAGGGTGGGTGCTGCTGCATATAAACCGGTTCCTGCACAGCACGTAACAGGATACCTGCTCCCATCCCGGCACTATATAGCATAGAAGTCCAGGCCCAGAGGGAGTGTTCGGGCTTCTCATTTCTTTTTCCCAACCTGATTTTTCCAAGAGGAGAGCAGGCGACCATCAACAAGAGCAATACACAGCCCAGCCCCAAATAAAGATAGAAGTGTCCGAAGGAATTCCTTACCCATAATGAGGCCGTTTCAATGGCTGTATAACTCTCTTCGGTAAAAAGAAAAACGATCAGTGACAAGGTAAAAATAACGCCTGCGGAAACACCTAAGAGCGGGTTATATTTAAAAAAATTTTTGATTTTTATTGCTTTAAGGATTGGGCCCTAAAGATAGGGTTTGAAAAGAATCTTTTTTTGCAGGCAGCTATTCTTCTGTAACTGTGAATTCCCTGATAGCCTCGTTCGGCTCCATAATATTATATCCTTTCCAAAATTCAGGATCATAGCGCGACAGGTAGGTGGCCTTGATGGTATCGTTCTCTGTGACCCCATTTAGTTCGGTAGGGGTGATAGGATCGCATGCAAAAACCACGAGTTCGAATTTTTCGGTTTGTTGGTTGACAATATCCAAACCGAGGGATAATTCATTTTGCCTGCGTCTGCCTTTGACAAATTTATTCTTCTCAATTACTTTAAGCGGCCGGTCAACGCCCATAATTTTGCCGAACACTTGTTCTATAAACCTCAGGTCGTATTTACCGGTAATGCCTTTGGCAAAAATGGTCGTCCCTCTATCGTCGGTTTCTTCATACATAAATCCCAATAAACGGATCCTTCGCAGGGATTTTACATTTATATAATCCACCCGCATCACCGCAAAATCCTCGAGGTTGACAAAGATGGTTCCTTTAAAATCTTCACTTCTTTTCGGGGTAAATTCAATAACATATACTGCGGCCCCATCGATTTCGGTAAATCCTCTCAAGCTAAAATCAAATCTCCCGGATTTCTTTATAAAGTTCAGCCTGGTTGCTTCATTAAAAAATAGTGCTGAGTACAGATCACTCAATTGTCTTTTCTTATGGCCAAGGTAATAGTTCTTCTCCGGTTCTTTTAGTTCCTGCCCAATTTCAGCGGCTTCTTCGGAGTTGTCAAGGATAGAATCGACCTGAACCTTCTGCCCGAAAATCCCCGACTTTATTTTTAGATAGGAATTTGGTTTTACATTGTCCCTGAAAATTTTTTCAAGCTTTTTGGAAAGGGCCTCCATCGAACCCTCATTATTTTTGTCGTATAATTCGGCTGCTTTTTCAATATGTAACCTCTGTTCCCCTGGTGTATGGTAGAAATCGGCCAGGCTTTCCGTAAAATAATTGGCACCCCGGGGGAGGACCGAAAGCACGCTGTCTATGAATTTTTTATTTAATTCTTCTATGGTAGATTCCTTAAATTCGATTTCCATTTTTCTGATTTTGTTGTACTCCGAAGTCCTGAGGAACAACCGTTGCTTAACCGGGGCGGTATTATAGTTCTGGGGAATTCTTTCTTTAACCTTTTCAATGATCTCGGATACGCTCAACTCGTTGTCGAACAGGTACACCCCTCTTAATTCAATAGGTTTTGGTTCTAAGCGTAAGAGGCTGTCCAGGCCATCGCTTAATGAAAACCCGGTTTTTTCGTACCCCATGCTGGAGATATAAATAGAATCGTGCTGCGATTTCATGACTTCCAGATCAAAACTAAACCGCCCTTCTTCGTTGCTGATGGTTCCCCGGTGTTCCCCAAACTGTATGGTAGCATAGGGTACACTCTCTTTGGTCTTTGTATCTATAACCCTTGCACTTGCCAGCTGTGCGGAAACCGTACAACTCAGCGTAAAAAGGGTAATTAGATGAAGAAGAAGATTCCTGAAGGCCATAGGGTACTAAATTTTGGAGCGTATTCCAGTACTTTTAAGACGATGGAATGGTCACAAAAGTTGTCCGGATAAAAGAAAAACTCAGGTTTTTATGATATTTCTGATCATCCCTCCAAAGATAAAATAATGGAACGGAAGAACGGAATACCAGTAGAGCCTTCCTTTGATCCCCTTAGGTCTGAATGTTGCTGTTTGATGCAGGACGTTGTTATCATCAATCTTAAATTCAAGCCAGGCTTCTCCGGGTAAGCGCATTTCTGCAAACAATAAAAGTCTGCGCTTTTTCCTATCGGCCAGCAACACCCGCCAGAAGTCCAGTGCATCGCCCGGGGATAGCTTGTCCGGATGGGTCCTGCCTCTCCTAAGTCCCACACCCCCAATTAGTTTGTCGAGAAACCCTCTGAATTTCCAAAGCCAGTTTCCATAGTACCACCCGTTGTCACCGCCAATTTTCCAGATATTGTTAAGCGCTGCCTCACAATCCCTCACTTTGACGGTTTTTAGATCCTTTAGCACACCAAATTTTGGAACCTGAATGTGCCTCTCGAGGGATTTTTTGAACCTGCCGCTAACCATGCTGTCTTTCCAACTGCTGACGACCAGGTTTTGCTCTATTTTATTAAATGCCATGTCAATAGCCTGCCGGTATGAATGGGGTTTTAAATCCAACATCTTTTCCAGCCTGTTGTCATTCGCAACTACCTCAATTTTCATGCTATCCACAAGGTTAAGGGCTAATTTATAGGAGGTGGAGGTGACGAAGTACAACCAATAGGAAGACAGTTTTGGGGTCATCACCGGGACAGTGAGTATCCAGTTCTTCATGCCTCTGATGCTGGAATATTCCTTCAGCATCTGCTTGTAGCTGAGCACATCGGGACCTGCAATGTCAAAGGACTGCCTATAGGTTTCGTGCCTGCCCAGAACACCTGTCAGGAAATAAATAACATCCCGTATCGCGATGGGCTGCGTTTTTGTCAACACCCATTTCGGGGTGATCATAACGGGTAGTTTTTCACAAAGGTCCCTGATGATCTCAAAGGAAGAACTGCCTGAACCTACAATGATCCCGGCTCGCAAAACGGTTAAGTTGAAATTACCCTCGGAAAGGATACGCTCTACATTCTTCCGGGACCAGAGGTGCTTTGAAAGATTGTCGTCGTTGACGATACCACTTAGATAAATCACCTGTTCTACTGCGGTGGCCTCCAGGTAACTGTTAAAATTTCGGGCAGTAATCGCCTCCATTTCATCAAAGTCCGTCGTAGAAGTACTCATGGAATGTATGAGAAAATAGGCAGCGCTGAGGTCACCAGGCAGTTTCTCCTTTTGAACAGGCTGCAGAAAATCGATTTCCGCAATTTCAATAAGGTTCCTTGTTTCCGTATCAATGGAGAACCGCTCTTTATTTCGCACCGCACAGATGACCTCGTGCCCGGCGGCCAGAAGTTGGGGTAACAATCGCATCCCGATGTATCCGTTGGCCCCTGTGACCAGTATTTTCATATTTTTTAATTTTTTTCAGAGATGCTATCCCGCGTTGTCCCCGGTAAAAAAGCAGAAATCCCTGGATTTCTGCAACGAGAAATTATTATAAATCTTCGATCGATGTCGGGGAATTATCCGCTTTGTAATCCAGCATTTTTTTGAAAAACTTCTGGATTGCTTTGGTGTCCGACTTCACCTTAATAAAATAATGATCCCTGTAAATGGAATAAATACCCAGATCACCCTTGTAAACAGATAATTTATGGTACGGGATAACCAGGGCAAAAGTTTCGAGCAGCGACCGGAAACGAACGATAATTCCTCTAGGCCGCAGTTCTATGTTACAACTATCCAGATTGTTGTCCAGGATCAGTAAATTTCGTATTTCAATACTTGAACCTGTAATAAATAATTTGGGAGAACCAATGCCCCCCATAGCCCATCGATCCTTCAGAAAAAACGGTTTACCAACTTCGGCGTCAACTTTCTGGGTGATCTCTTTATTGTTGTACGAAACGTTTACAAGCATCTTATAACTTCTGTCCTAATTTTATCATATTCCCGTCAAGGTCCAAAATGGCAAATTCTCGCATGCCCCAGGGCTGGTCCTTCATGGGGCCATTAGGGTGTACCACGCCCGCCTTCTTCATTTCCAGGAATAGTCCGTCCACATCCTGTACATGGATGTAACAACTTGTATTCTCCGGGTGAATTTTATCATTGCATTTCCAGAAGTGCAGTTCAATATTATCCCTGCCGATTACCGCATAGTGTTGATCCTGCCAGCCAATTTTGGAAAAACCCAGCCTTTCCCTGTAAAATAAAACGGTCCTTGCAATATCAAGGGATGCAAGAACAGGTACAGCGCGAAGAAGATGTTCCATTAGCAATTCCTTTATCCAACGGCAGCCAGAATAGGCCGGCTGACGAGGGAATATTTATTTCGTCTAAAATACCTAAATATTCCTTATGGATCGTTCTCCCCGTCGGAGGTGGTTTCCAGCAAGGCTGTCTGGCCACTCAATAGCTTCCAACCGTCATTACGTTTAATCAAAGTGCCCGATTCGATCATCCTGACAACTGATTCGACGTCTTGTGTATCGACAATTTTTCCGGTGACAATTCCGGTAAAACTGGCTATTTTTTTGGATAGTGGGAAGACCTTCAAGGTATCCCAGCTAAAAAGAGCTAGTTTCACGGTTGGGGCATTTTGTTCCAATATTCTGCGAACAGAGTCGTAGGATATGGCAGTGCCATACCCCGGCGGAGCCCAAAAGAAATTCTCCGATGGATCCAAATATTTAAATTCCGCAGTAAGGCCCTCACCGGCAATATCACGGTGATAATTATGGAGCATTTGTCTTATTTCCTGCCGTAGCTGCTCCTTGTCCAAAGGGTCTGATGTTCCAATGGCATCACAGCTTATTAAAAGGAATAACCCTCCTATGTAAAAAAATGGTCTCATGGGTTTATAGCCCGTATTTCATAAAAATCCACCCTTTTTGCGGAAGGAAGGTCCTGCCTTCTGACCACGGACTCCTAAAGGTAATTAATTAGCTGTATAATTGTCGGTACTTTGCTCTTTTCACGGCAAAAGCATAAAAAATGTTTAGTTTTGCATCTTCTATTGGCCCATGTTTATGAACATTCAGGATGTATTAACCGCATACGTAAAGGAAGCGGTCGCCGATATCTATGGGGCGACCCTGCCCGGAGTTGAATTTCAACCCACACGTAAAGATTTTGAGGGCGATATTACGGTGGTGATTTTCCCGATGTTGCGCCATGTAAAAGGCAAACCTGAGGAAATTGGCAGGAAGATCGGCGAATACCTGAAGGAGCATGTTGACGAGGTGTGCGAGTTTAATGTAATCAAGGGCTTCCTGAATCTCTTAATTGATAATACCTTCTATCTTAAATTCTTTAGTTCCATCCGCGATGACCGGTATTTTGGATACCGCAGTCAAAGCGATACGGATGCGGTAATGGTCGAATTCTCTTCGCCCAATACCAATAAACCACTGCATTTAGGGCATATTCGAAATAACCTGTTAGGCTATTCTGTTTCCGGGATTCTCAAGGCTGCAGGGAAGAAAGTCTATAAGACACAGATCATTAACGACAGGGGGATACATATCTGCAAGAGTATGCTGGCCTGGAAGAAATGGGGACATGGGGAGACTCCTGAAAAAAGCGGCCTGAAGGGCGATAAATTGGTTGGAAATTATTATGTGGCTTTTGATAAACAGTATAAGAAAGAAATTGCAGCCCTAATAAAAGACGGTACTGCACCGGAGTTAGCTGAAAAGGAAGCACCCATAATTCTGGAAGCCCAGGAAATGCTTCGAAGGTGGGAAGCAGGGGATAGAGAGGTAAGAGACCTGTGGAAAAAAATGAACGGATGGGTGTATCAGGGTTTTGATACGACCTATAAAAACCTGGGCGTGGATTTTGACAAACTTTACTACGAAAGCGACACCTACCTCCTGGGAAAAGACGTGGTTGAGGATGGTCTTAAAAAGAAAGTTTTTTACAGGAAGGACGATGGCAGCGTCTGGATAGATCTTACCGACGAAGGACTGGACGAAAAAATTGTACTGCGTTCAGATGGCACTGCTGTATATATGACCCAGGATATAGGGACAGCTATCCAAAGGGTTACAGACTATCCGGACATCGGAGGGATGGTGTATACGGTTGGAAACGAACAGGACTACCATTTTAAAGTATTATTCCTGATCCTAAAGAAATTGGGTTTTGCCTGGGCAAAAAATCTATACCATTTGAGCTATGGAATGGTCGACCTGCCCACCGGCAGGATGAAAAGCAGGGAAGGCACGGTTGTGGATGCCGATGACCTCATATTCGATATGACGCAAACTGCGGCGGCCATTTCCAGAGAATTGGGAAAACTGGATGACTATTCTGAATCTGAAAAGCAGGAATTGTACCGGGTCATCGGGTTGGGCGCTTTAAAATATTATATACTAAAAGTTGATCCCAAAAAACGCATCCTTTTCGATCCTGAGGAATCGGTGGATTTCCAGGGAAATACCGGGCCGTTCATTCAGTATACCTATGCCAGGATACAATCGATCCTCAGGAAGGCCGGGACAGAAAATCTACACAATGGCACATCTGATTTTCAAAACCTGACGGATTTGCATGAAAAGGAAAAAGAACTGCTGAAACAAATCCAGTTATTTCCGGAAACGATCGGGTTAGCTGCTGACAACTACAGTCCGGCATTGATCGCCAATTACACCTACGATCTGGTGAAGGAATTTAATTCGTTCTACCAGCAGGTATCCATCCTGGGCGAATCAGATGCTCAAAAAAGGGATTTCAGAATACAACTTGCAGGGAAGGTAGGGGAGGTGATACAGTCGGCCTTCCGGCTTTTGGGGATTGAAGTACCGCAGCGGATGTAATTCGGGGACCCGTCGGGCTATCGCTATGCGGCAGTTGCATTCGCTAAATGCCCAGGTATGGCGGGAAAGCAGCAGGAAAGGCTAAAAACTAATCCTGAAACTAACATTTGGTGTCAGCCCGAGGGATATACTTTCCACGGTTTCTATTTCATTCTGATCATTCAGCCTGTAAAAGGTGTTTAACAGATTTCTCTTATTCAAGAGATTAAGTACAGAAGCTCCTGCTGAGGCCCTTACCGAAGGGCTAAGATCAAAATCATAGATCGCTGATGCGTCGGCCCTTAAATAGTCGGGAAGCCTGCTGCTATTCGGTTCCCGGAAGTTTATTTGATTCGGAAAGACAGTGGTATCTAACGCATTTGGTGCGGCCTGAGGTTCGGTAAATGGTTTCCCGGTCCTGTAATTAACTCCAATCCCCAGTTTAAAGTCGTTATAACTATAGGTGCTGGCAAAGGTAACCTGATGTCTTATGTCAAGGTTATTCGGAAATTTTGAGGGGACAATGTCATCGAAGGTATAGTTATTTACATTATAGGCATAACTCAGCCATGTACTGAAGAAACTGCTCTTATGGTTTATGAGAAATTCCACGCCTTTGACGTTATACCTCCCGATCTCGCCGTTAAACTGATTCTGATTCTGAAATCCCTGGGTGGAGGTGCTTATTCCGTCCACTTCCTTGTAAAAGCCTTCGATACTGGTATACCAGTTGTCCTTGTCATAGTTTAATCCTATGGAACCCTGCTTACTCCTGGTGACCGGCAATAGGTTGTCGTCTGAAAGGATCCACCTCCTTTTTTCAATCCCGAGAAAATTCTGTTCCAGGTCAATGACCTGATTGGTGGTCTGGTTCTTAAATTCCCCCAATAATTCAGCCCTGAAATAATCTGCAAACGTATAATTGATGTTGACCCTTGGTTCCACGATAAACTCTTTAAAGGTCCCCAGGTTTTCAATATGGTTGAAGCGGGTTCCCCCACGTACCCTGAACCTTTGATTGGTTGAAACATATCCCAATTCAGAATAAAGCGCATTTGTGCGGATCACCCCTTTGGTTTTGTTGTTAAACGGAGGTTGGCTGACGTCGGTAAAATTTGTAATCCCAACTTCGGTTAGCTGGTAACCGTTGAGCCAGTTAAGCGTGCCGGATACCTTATAATTAGCATTTAATTTAGCCGAAGTTTCAATGACCTGGTTATTTTGTGAAAGTATTTGTGCCCCGTTGTTTGTGCTTAGTCTGGAATCCAGTTCATAGCGGGTATAGTATCCGTTAATTGAGGTCATGAAGTCATCGGACCAGTTGCTTTCAAGGGTACCCCCAAAAGACAGGTTTGCCTGGTCCAAAGTGCTCTCGTTCCTCCTGCCCATATCTTCCGCGATTTCCATA
>DATGCB010000071.1:0-6199 GCA_035312365.1 Eudoraea sp.
TGCAGGCACTTATACTTTGGCTTATTCCTTCCTGGGATATAAGACCGTGGAGATCACCGAAGTTATGGTCAAGGCCGGTGAGGTGACTACGGTCAATGTGAGTATGGAAGTATTGGCCGAGGGCCTGGATGAGGTGGTTCTAACTGTAACCGTTCAGAAGAATACGGAAACTGCCGTGTTGGCCATTCAGAAAAAGGCGGTAAACCTCCTGGATGGGTTGTCGGCCGAATCGTTTAAAAAATCAGGCTCCAGCAATGTTGCAAGCGCCATCAAAAGCGTGCCCGGGGTATCCGTTCAGGGCGGCAAATATGTATACGTAAGAGGTCTCGGGGATCGCTATACCAAATCTATACTAAATGGCGTGGATATTCCCGGATTAGATCCGGACAGAAACACCATTCAATTAGACATATTCCCCACCAATATCATTGACAACGTACTGATATTAAAATCGGCTTCGGCAAACTACCCGGCGGATTTTACCGGTGGAATTGTAAACATCGTAACAAAAGATTATCCTAGCAAAGAGGAATACAGCCTTTCTTTGAGCGGTACCTTTAATCCCGACATGCATTTTAATGATAAATACTTAAATTACAATGGTGGGGATGCAGATTTTCTGGGCTTTGATGACGGCACAAGGGATGTGCCTGTCAATCGCAATCAGGACATCCCAAATCGCTTTGATTTTGATCCGAGGCTGACCACCATCACCAAACAATTCAATCCTGCCCTCGCCGCTTCCCGGGACAATAGTTTTATGGATTACAGCCTGGGTTTTACCGCGGGAAATCAATACACTCTTGGGGAAAGTGAAAACCGGATCGGGTTTTTGGCCTCCGCTTCCTACAGAAATACTACGACGTTCTATGAAGGTGCTCAAAACAACTTCTTTCGCAGAAGTGCCGACAAATCGGAGTTTGAACTCGAGACCGACAGGACCCAGAGCGGAAGTATCGGCTCCAACAGCGTGCTGGTCAGTGGCTTGTTGGGCACCTCCTTTAAAACAGAACGATCCAAGTACCGGTTAAATTTACTCCATTTGCAGAACGGGGAGTCAACCGCCGGGGTGTTCAGTCAAACCCTGAACTTTACGGATTTCATAAATTTTGCCAAAGATAATTTGGAATATACGGAGAGGTCCATTTCCAATGCCCTGCTATCCGGAACGCATACGAATGAAGATGCATCCTGGACAACCGAATGGTCATTGTCTCCTACCTTGTCAAGAATACAGGACAAGGATATCAGGACAACTTCTTTTCAGGTGGAGGACGGGATTCTTTCCATACCGCAAAACAATCAGCCCAAACGGATCTGGAGGAATCTCGAGGAAATCAACGCCGTGGCCAAGCTTGATTTTACAAGAAAGTATCAACTGACGAACAAGGATGCAAAATTGCAATTCGGGACCTATGGTTTGTACAAAACACGGGATTTCAGCATCTTAAACTTCGAGGTTGAAAACAATACCACAACTGCCCAGTTCAATGGTGATGCCGACGCTATACTGGCGGAGGAAAATTTGTGGACGGTTGCCAACAACTCGGGATCCTATATAGATCCAGATATTTCAATAGCAGAACCGGCTAATACTTTTGAAGCAACCCAGCAGAATATTGCCGGATATGCCTCCAATGAGTTTAAGATCGGGGGAAAGCTACGTACGATCCTCGGGTTAAGGATAGAAAAATTTGAGTCGAGATATACCGGGGAAGACAACAAGGATCCCAATGATCCTGAAAAGGTGATCTTCGACAATGAAACCATTTTGGATAAATTTGACTTTTTCCCCACGGCCAACCTGATTTTTGAGATGACGGAACAGATCAACCTGAGAGCTTCGTATGCCAGGACTACTGCCCGGCCGTCATTTAAAGAAGCTTCGATCGCCAAGATCTTTGACCCGCTTTCAAACAATACGTTTATCGGGAACATTAATTTGCAGCCCACCTATATCAATAACTTTGATTTTAGGATAGAATGGTTCGGGGAAGGCGCTGAAATGATGGCATTGAGCAGCTTCTTCAAAACCTTTAAGGATCCTATTGAACTAACGTATTTTGAGTCCTCCTCGGATAACTTTACGCCCCGTAATTTAGGAGACGCAGATGTGGTGGGCCTGGAGTTTGAACTCAGGAAAAGCCTTGGCTTCATTACAACGGCGTTGACCAATATAAGTGCGAACGTCAACACCTCGATCATAAAATCTACCCAGGTATTCAGCGACCAGGAGCGAAACCTCCGGGAACTTGGATTGAGGGATGGGGAAACTCTGGTGAACGACCGGGAATTGCAGGGGCAATCGCCATTTTTGATCAATGCCGGACTGAGTTATGAGGGGGCAGAGAATGGACTTCAGACAGGTCTATTTTACAACGTACAGGGGAAAACCCTGCAGGTTGTGGGAACCGGTTTTGTACCGGACGTTTATACCATGCCTTTTCACAACCTGAATTTCAATCTGACCAAGTCGTTTGGTGAAAACCAAAATCAAAGTGTCAGCCTAAAGGTGATCAACCTGCTGGGCGATGATGTGGAAAGTGAATACGAGTCCTTCGGGGCGCAGAATCGGACATTTTCCAAAAGGAGTCCCGGGCGCGCATTTTCATTGGGATATAGTTTAAAATTTTAAAAGATGCATCAAATTCCCCGATAGCCGGGGAGTGAATTTGTTAACCTGCAAATAACTTTAATTTTACATGTGATTCCGTTCTTTGCAGCTGAGTAACTATATGAATGTATGAAGTACTTAATCTTGATCTGCTCACTTTTAATCTCAGCAGTCAGTTATTCCCAGGGCTCAGGTTCCATCCAGGGCCGCATCACGGACAAGGAAATGAATAATGAACCTTTGATGTATGCCAGCATAACAATAAAAGGAAATTCCACCATAGTTCAGTCGAATCTTCACGGTAATTTTGAAATTACGGACATTGCCCCGGGAAACTACACCCTGGCCGTTGGATATTTAGGTTATGATTCCCTTGAACTGCCGGTAGAGGTGAAAATAAATGAAGTGACTGACATAGAAGCCGGTCTGGTGGCCAAAACCGTAAATTTAGATTTGGCTTCACTGACAGGTGACATGGAAGATAGATCGGAATATCCTAATTATATGCTGGAAAAAGGACGTAAGGAATAATCGATACGAAATTAGTTCATCAAAATAAAAAATCCGCAGATTCAATGAGCCTGCGGATCTTTTTATGCGGTATATTTGAGGTATTAATTCTTCGTAATACCGGAAGCGCTTTCTTTGTTGATGACACTTGCAATACTATTGTTGGTAAATTCTACTTCCTTCACCATTCCGTCGGCCCAGAAGAACCATTTTCCCGTCTTAGCCCCGTTGGTATAGGAACCCTCAGAAATTTTTTCCCCTGAGTCAGAATAACTTACCCATGCACCGTGCAATTTGCCTTCCAGGTTAAAAGTGCCCTCCTGACTTACCATGCCATTATCATGATAATAGGTGGCTTCCACCAGATTGGTTTCCTTGTTCAATTTTACTTCCTTTTCCTTTTGACCATAGGTCAAAGAAGTCAGCAGACACAGCGCTAATAACAGAATAAATTTATTCATGTTGTTAATTTATAAAATGACTTCAATACCACAAAGATACATTATTTTACTTTAAATAAACTATTACTTAACATTAAATTTACATTAGGAACGTTGATCATTAAATTATAGTATGTTGCCAAATCAAATTAAGAGTTCAATTTTTAATGATTCCTTAATGTTGCCATTACACAAAGCTCATCTTTATGCCTCACCTTTGGTTTAGTGTTTAAACATCATATTTAGGCATTTCATATAATCTATTAGTTTTTGTCGACTAAATTATCATGAAGTCTAAGGACTGCCTTTGGCCAAGGCAGTTTTTTGATATATTAATTAATGTTAAGGAAACTTTAACTTAACATTGGTATTGGTTCTTTGCAACGACAAAAACTAATACCTGTATGAGATCCGAGCTTTTTGCCTTAGGATTAATCCTTTCCCTCTATTTTTCTGGCTTTTCCCAAGAAACTAATTCCCCTGCCTTTGGCAAGGGCCTATTCAATTTGGTAGGAAAAGACAGTACATGGAGCATGAAGATTGCTGCCCGGATGCAATTTTTGAGCATAGCCAGTTGGGAAGAAGGCGAAAATGGAGGACTTGTAAATCCGGAACAAAACTTTCTCATTCGCCGGGCCCGCCTTAAATTTGATGGCTTTGCCTATAGCCCAAAGCTTAAATACAAAATAGAGCTAGGGTTATCTAACAGGGATATTTCCGGGGCTTCTGCTTTTACGGGCAATGCTCCCAGGTACATCCTGGATGCCGTGATTATGTGGAATTTCTATGAAAATTTCGAATTGTGGGCAGGGCAGACCAAATTACCAGGCAACATCGAACGCGTAATCTCTTCAGGAAATTTACAGCAGGTAGACCGGTCACTGGTCAACAGCAGGTTTAATATAGACCGGGATGTTGGGATACAATTAAGGCATCATTTTAGAATTACAGATCGTTTTCTCGTCAGGGAAAAACTCGCTGTCTCCCAGGGTGAGGGGCGAAATATTACGAGTGGCAACCTGGGGGGACACCAATATACAACAAGACTGGAACTACTGCCGTTTGGTTATTTTGAGAACAAAGGCGATTACAGTGGCAGTGATCTGGCCAGGGAAACAAGGCCAAAACTGATGGTAGCAGCCACTTATGACATCAACATGGATGCTGTAAAAACCCGAAGCAATCAGGGCTCGTATATGGCCAATGACGTGGGTTTTTATGAGACCAATATCAATACCTTCTTTTTGGATTGGATGTTCAAATACCAGGGGTTTTCATTGATGGGGGAATACGCCCACAGGGACGCCAAAGATCCGGTTGCCAGGAATTCAGACGGCACGCCAACCGGTGATGTAGTGCTGGCAGGCAATGGAATTAACTTACAGGCCGGTTATTTACTCAAAAATAACTGGGAAGTTTCAGGCAGGTATACGAACATTAATCCTGAAGATATCACAGAAAGAAATCCGGAAACACAATATACTCTTGGGCTCTCTAAATACCTTGTAGGGCATAAGTTAAAAGTGCAGACCGATCTGAGTTTGCTTTCGGTAGAAAATGGACCTGATGAATTGATGTACAGATTGCAGTTCGACATTCATTTCTAAATTAGAAATAACCTTTTGGTAACATTGTTAGCCTGAAGAGAATAGATATTTGCCAACGGCATTTTACAAAACATTATGGAAAATATATACTTTTTGATGCTAATAGCCCTGGGAGTGTTGGCAATTGCTGACCTTGTTGTGGGTGTGAGTAACGACGCCGTTAACTTTTTGAATTCCGCCATTGGTTCCAAGGCTATTTCCTTCAGGACAATAATGATCGTCGCAAGTCTGGGAATAGCAGTAGGAGCCGTCTTTTCGAGCGGTTTAATGGAAGTTGCCCGTAAAGGTATTTTTAACCCGGGGGAGTTTTACTTCGATGAAATCATGATCATTTTTATGGCCGTAATGATTACGGATATTTTGTTGCTTGATTTCTTTAATACCCTGGGAATGCCCACTTCAACCACGGTATCTATTGTTTTTGAACTTTTGGGTGCCGCGGTGGCTGTTGCGCTCATTAAGATCGGGGCGGATAATGGCTCCCTTACGCAATTAGGTCACTATATCAACACTGAAAAAGCCACAGAAATAATATTGGGGATTTTGTTGTCGGTAGTGATTGCCTTTTCAGTAGGTGCTATTGTACAGTATGTTTCCCGGATTTTACTATCGTTTGATTTTGAAAAAAAGGCCAATTGGTTGGGAGCCGTTTTCGGCGGAATAGCCCTCACGGCAATAACTTACTTTATCTTTATTAAGGGGCTAAAGGGGACGAATTATTACGCGGATATTGAACCATTAATCGAAGGCAGAACCTGGATTATCGTAATAATTAGTTTTGCCATCTGGGTGTTTTTATCCTTTATCTACGTACAATTATTTAAAAAAGATATCTATAAATTCATCATTGCTGTTGGGACCTTCGCCCTTGCATTGGCTTTTGCAGGAAATGATCTGGTAAATTTTATTGGGGTTCCAATTGCTGCCTGGCAATCATATGAGACCTGGGTCAGTTCAGGTGTTCCCGCAACGGAATTTGCAATGGGTGCTTTGGGCAAAAAGGTGCCTACGCCCACATTACTTTTATT
>DATGCB010000072.1:0-20192 GCA_035312365.1 Eudoraea sp.
AGATACTGAATCTTTTTTCTTCTTTCCCTGCAGGGAGTCTATTTGACCATTGTAAACAGATTCCGGACGGTTGAGATAAGCTTCCGTACTGAAGGTGCCTTCCACTTCCCCGGTAACTGCCTTGTACTTTGCATCTTTGGCAAGAAACCCTTCTCTTTCCAGCATTGCTTCATTAACACGATCGGTCCTCCATTCAGCAAACTGGACCGCCTGTACCCAGTTGACCCCTACAACCGGATATTCCGCATATGCCGGATGCCTCAGGTAGTTATTGGTCATTGTTTCGTTAAAGCCCAATCTGTTCCTCCAGACCAGGGTGTCGGGCAGGGCACCCGTGTAAATATTTGCATATTTTGGATTTTCCGGAGGATATACACTTTTAAGGTAATCCAGATACTCCAGATACATGACGTTGGTCACCTCGGTTTCGTCCATATAAAAGGATTGAACGTGCTGTGCCGAAGGGGTGTTATTCCAGTCGTGCATCACATCATCCTGTACTTTACCTTTTGTAAATGTTCCACCTTCTATAAAAACAAGACCGGGAGCAGTCTCCTGTTCCTTAAAGTCTGAATTGTACTGAAAGCCACCTTCTTTGGCATTGATCTTCCAGCCTGTGGCCCTTGAAACATTTTTTGATGTTGAGGATTTTTTACAGCTGGTAGCCGTAAAACCCCCCGCTACCACTGCACAAGAGAGTACAACCTTAATAAATTGTTTTTTCATCTGTATTTAGGACTTAAGTTCAAACAAACCCAATACATAAAGGGCCCGTTGAATTGAATTTCAATTAAATTACTGTGTCGCTTTCGGCATATAAAACGATGAATTGAACATAATATTTTATCTAGTCAAAAAATATTTTAACCCATCTGGTCCGACCTTTGAATTTATGGCGACTATCCATATTTCATAACGGTTCAAAATGCATTCTAGTATGGATCAGCGCTTACTTTTTCATCATAACAGGATGCCGGTGTCCTGGGCCGGTTGTTTCACGCGTATAAAATGGGATTATTGTACCGGGGAAGCCCTTATTTACAAGGGTATTAACCAGCAGAAGGAAAATAAAATACCCATATGTACAAGATATTTTTAAAATGGTCGTTTACATGTAATACAACTAATTATATTTGAGGTATTCATATTTTATGAAGATTTTTGCCCCAATTAAATTCTAGATGACTAAAATGAAAAAATTTTTGCTACTTGCTTTGCTTGCCTTTATATGTAAAATTTCAGCCCAGGAAGACAGAGTAATCACAACCGCAGTGCCCTTTTTGACCATAGCCGCAGACGCCAGAGCCGCCGGTATGGGGGATATGGGTGTTGCAACGTCTGTGGATGCTTTTTCCCAGCAGTGGAACCCGGCAAAATTTGCATTTGCAGAGCGTAAAATGGGAATCGGAGTGAGTTATACTCCTTATTTGGAGAGCATTATAACGGATATTGCGCTTTTAAACGGTAACTTTTATAATAAAATTAACGAACAGAGTGCGTTTGCATTTAGTTTAAGGTATTTCACCCTGGGTGAAATAGAACTCAGGCAATTTGCCAATGATCCCGGAACCCTGGCCAAGCCAAATGAACTGGCCCTTGACGGTTCCTATTCCCTGAAATTGAGTCCGACATTTTCCATGGCAGTTGGTGGAAGGTTCATCAGATCGAACCTTAAATTGCCCCAGGATGAAAATGTGGATTCTCAGGCAGCAAGTTCATTTGCCGTTGATGTTGCCGGGTATTACCGATCAAGGGAAGTGGCTTACAATAGTTTTGATGGGCGCTGGAGAGCCGGATTTAACCTTTCCAATTTAGGCGGTAAGATTAAGTATGATGAGGGTGGCCAGGAAAATTTTCTGCCGACCAATCTTAAGTTCGGCGGTGGATTCGATTTTATTCTGGATCAGGACAATGTATTGGCTGTCACTACGGAGTTTAACAAATTATTGGTGCCGACCCCAAAGGATTTTGATGGTGATGGGGATGTCGATGCGGATGATAATACCGAATATCAGACGATAACCTTCTTTAATGGTGTTTTCGATTCCTTTGGAGATGCCCCGGATGGTTTCAGCGAAGAACTAAAGGAGTTCACATGGGCACTTGGCGCAGAATATGTATACCAGGATGCTTTTATGATCAGAGCAGGCTATTTTAACGAAAGTGAAGATAAAGGGTCCAGAAAATTTTTCACCCTGGGTGCGGGTTTCAAGTTTAAAGCGGCCCAGGTAGATCTTTCTTATTTGTTCTCCACCTCTCAGGTGAGAAACCCATTGGAGAACACATTGCGTTTTTCTCTGACATTTAACCTGGGGGAAGAGTTTTATAATGATTGATCAGCATCGATATAAACGAAATAATAAAAACCTGCCATAGCGCAGGTTTTATTATTTTTAGTCCAAAGAAAACAATCCTTAACAATGCAGAAGCGAAAAGTAGCCTTTGAATTATGTGTGTACGATTCTTTCGAAGAACTTTCCAAAGAAGATCAAACGCTCATGCAGGCTGCGATGGATGCCAGGGAAAAGGCCTACGCCCCCTATTCCAATTTTCATGTAGGTGCCGCTGTATCCTTAGCCAATGGAACGGTAGTCATTGGGAACAACCAGGAAAATGCCTCCTATCCATCAGGACTATGCGCGGAGCGGGTTGCAGTTTTTCAGGCCGGGGCAAAATTCCCCGGTATCGGAATTAAGGCCATCGCAATCAGCGCAGCATCAAAAAAATACAAAGTGAAAAGACCTGCAGCCCCCTGTGGCAATTGCAGGCAGTCCATAGCGGAATACGAACAGAAACAAAATACACCCATCCGGATCCTGTTGATGGGTGAAGAGGGGGAGGTCTTCCAATGCCACTCCATAGCTGATATACTACCTCTGGCATTTGATAATTCGTACATATAAAATAACCTGCTGCAATACCAATAATCCTGAACAAAGAGGGGTGGTGCCTTCTTCATGATATCCCGTATTTCAGGGCCGTAAACTGAATTCCTGCCAGTCCGTCACCATTGCATAAGACTTGAGCGGGACCGATTCATAAAGGGTAATTTAAGTCGTCCCGCCAGGAAAGAGCTACCTCAGCGTACAATCAAATACCCTCTTTTTTAAGAAGTATTTACCTTATCACAGGTTTTATAGCTTCCGGATATACGGATCAAATTTTTGATTTTTCCACCATCATTTTATATGTTACATTTGTGTTTCCAGAAATGGTGAATGCATTTCTTAATGGAGCCAATAACAATATATCCGGAGCGTTTTTGGCGATTTAATATTGATGGACAAATAATTGGCATGGAAAAAATTACCAAAGAAGTTTACCTTAAATGGTATGAAGATATGTTGTTCTGGAGAAAGTTCGAGGACAAATTGGCGGCGGTGTATATCCAACAAAAAGTTCGGGGATTTTTACACCTGTATAACGGACAGGAAGCCGTGCTGGCCGGGGCACTTCATGCCATGGATCTGACCAAGGACAAGATGATTACCGCTTACCGAAATCACGTGCAACCCATTGGGATGGGTGTGGACCCCAAAAGGGTGATGGCGGAACTCTATGGTAAAGTGACCGGTACCTCTCAGGGAATGGGGGGTTCTATGCACATATTTTCAAAAGAACATCGCTTTTATGGCGGTCACGGGATCGTAGGTGGTCAAATCCCCCTGGGTGCCGGACTTGCTTTTGCAGACAAGTACTTTAAAAGAGATGCAGTGACACTTTGTTATATGGGCGACGGGGCGGTAAGGCAGGGATCCCTCCACGAATCGTTTAACCTTGCGATGCTTTGGCAATTGCCGGTGGTATTCGTTTGTGAAAACAATGGCTATGCGATGGGTACCTCTGTGGCACGTACTTCGCATACGACCGAGATATGGAAATTGGGATTGGGATATGAGATGCCCTGTGGCCCAGTAGACGGAATGGATCCCGTAACGGTTGCGGAAGAAATGAGTAAGGCCATCGAAAGAGCGCGAAGTGGTGGCGGGCCTACCTTCCTGGAAATGAAAACATACAGATACCGGGGTCATTCAATGTCCGATGCGCAACACTACAGAACGAAGGAAGAAGTTGAACAATACAAAAAGATAGATCCGATTACCCAGGTGCTCGATGTAATCATGGACAAGAAATATGCGACCGGGGAGGAAATAAAGGTGATAGACGACCGCGTAAAAGCCAGGGTGAAGGAATGTGAGAAATTTGCAGAAGAGTCGGACTATCCACCAAAACAACAATTGTACGACATGGTTTACGAACAGGACGATTATCCGTTCTTACAACACAAACTTTAAGAAAATGGCAGAAGTAATTAATATGCCCAGGCTAAGTGATACCATGGAAGAAGGTACCGTTGCCAAGTGGCTGAAGAAGGTAGGGGATAAGGTATCGGAAGGTGATATCCTGGCCGAGATTGAAACCGATAAAGCCACCATGGAATTTGAATCCTTTTATGAGGGTACTTTGTTGCACATTGGTATTGAGGAGGGAGATGGAGCCCCGGTGGACACACTTTTAGCGATCATTGGAGAGGAAGGAGAAGATATTTCAGGATTGTTGAACGGCAGTTCCCCGTCCACAGGGCCTTCGGGAGAGGTTAAGGAAGCTGTGGAGCAGGTTGCCGAGAATACTTCAAAAGAAAAGAGTGGTGATGCTCCCGCAGAAATCCCTGAAGGGGTGGAAATCATTAAAATGCCCAGGCTAAGTGATACCATGGAAGAAGGTACCGTCGCCGCCTGGTTAAAGAAAGTAGGCGATACCGTGGAGGAAGGGGATATCCTGGCGGAGATAGAGACCGACAAGGCCACCATGGAATTTGAATCGTTTTATTCCGGAACCCTGCTTCATATTGGGATACAGGAAGGAGAATCAGCTCCTGTGGATGAGGTCCTTGCTGTAATTGGTCCCAAAGGCACTGATGTAGACGCTGTGCTCAGCAATGCATCTTCCGAACCCAAAACGGCAAGCGCTGCTCCCGGGGCGGCCACAAAAGAAACTGCAGATACAAAAGAAGTGCCAACCACCGCCACAACGATCAGTGACGGGCATCGCATCTTCGTCTCCCCCCTGGCCAAAAAGATGGCAGAGGACAAGGGCATTGCCCTTGCGGACGTACAAGGTACCGGGGATCACGGCAGAATAGTAAAAAGGGATATCGAAAACTTTAAGGCTTTGCCGGAAGAGGCGGCTTCCGTTCCCGTTCCTTCACAGGATGGAGCAATGGCCGCAACCATGCCCGCTGTGAGTTTGCCGGCGGGAGAAGAAAGTTCGGAGGAGGTGAAAAATTCACAGATGCGCAAGGTAATTGCGAAACGGTTGAGCGAATCCAAATTCAGTGCTCCCCACTATTACCTCACCATAGAGGTCTCCATGGACAATGCCAAATTATCCAGGGTTCAGATCAATGAATTGCCGGACACCAAAGTATCATTTAATGATATGGTCGTTAAGGCCTGTGCCATGGCATTGAAAAAGCACCCCCAGGTGAACACCTCGTGGAATGTTGACACCACAAGGTATAATCGCCATGTGCATATTGGAGTTGCCGTTGCTGTTGAAGATGGTCTGGTGGTTCCGGTATTAAAATTTACAGACCAGATGAACCTCACACAAATTGGGGCTTCGGTTAAGGATCTGGCGGGCAGGGCACGGATAAAAAAATTGACACCTGCCGAAATGGAAGGTAGCACATTTACCGTTTCCAACCTGGGGATGTTTGGAATACTGGAATTTACATCCATCATAAATCAACCCAATTCGGCCATCTTATCGGTCGGTGCCATCGTTGAAAAACCCGTAGTGAGAAATGGGGAAATTGTTGTTGGCAGCACAATGAAAGTTACCCTGGCATGTGACCACAGGACCGTTGACGGGGCCACAGGCGCCCAGTTTTTGCAAACCCTGAGAGCATATCTGGAACATCCTGTGACCATGCTTGCCTAACACAGCGCACCCTATGAGGAATACAACCATCATTCTCCTGGCCCTTTTTCTGGCGGGTTGCGGGGCAGCTAGATTGAGGCAACCAAATACGGCAGACGTACCCCAGGGACCCGAAGGTGTCAAAGGCAGTATCGCGATACCTGCAAAAGATGCTCCCGCAACTGAACCCCGCATCCTAAAAAATGTTATTCCGGCCGAAAATTTTTCTGATGATACCCGAATGAAAGGTATTTTAAACTTTCTTGCTTCGGATGAGCTTAAGGGCAGGGACTCGGGAAGTGAAGGCATTGAGAAAGCGGCGTTGTTTATAGAGAACATTTTTAAACAAAACAATATTGCCCCTTATTTTACAACCTACCGGGATACGCTGTCCAACTTTTCAAAGTTCGCTTATAATATGGTTGGGGTCATTGAGGGGAATGATGCAACGTTGAGAGGTGAATTTATCATTATCGGCGCCCATTACGACCACATTGGTCATGCTGCTCCGGTAAATGGGGATTCCATCGCCAACGGGGCTAATGACAATGCTTCGGGTACTTCTACAGTCCTGGAACTGGCAAGGTACTTCGGGAATTCCAGAAGCAATAAAAGAAGCCTCATTTTTGCCTTGTTCAGTGCCGAAGAAAAAGGTTTGCTGGGTTCCAGGCATCTGGCGAACCGACTTAAGGCACGTGACCTGAATTTGTATGCGATGCTGAATTTTGAAATGACCGGTGTCCCTTTGGTCAATAGGGATTATTTTATGTACGTAAGCGGATATAACAGATCTAATTTAGCCGAGGTAAGCAACCTGTATGCCGGGGAGAACCTTATTGGTTTTTTGCCAACAGCGGAAGAGTTAAACCTTTTTATGCGTTCCGATAACTATCCCTTTCATGAGATTTTCACAGTACCATCGCAGACGTACTGCACCTTCGATTTTACAAATTTTGACCATTATCACAAAGTGGGGGATGAAGCCTCCCTTATGGATTTTGAACATATGGCCAGGGTTGTGAATAAAATGATCCCTGTAGTTGAGGGTATTGCAAATGCACCTGCCAAGGAAATAAAATATCACTGATGGCGAATGTTATTGTCACAGGATCAAGCAGGGGTATCGGCTTTGAGCTTACCAGGTTATTTGCAAACGCAGGGCACCGGGTCCTGGCACTTTCCCGAAACATAAAACCGGTACGGGATTTAGAACACCCGGGCATTTCTTCCTTCGCCTTCGACCTTTGCAATGAGGAAGATATGCTTTCACTTACCGGGTACCTGAACGATACATGGGATGTTGTGGATATCCTTATCAACAACGCCGGGCAATTGCTGAACAAGCCATTTTTAGAAACAACACCCGCTGAATTTGAGGCGGTCTATAAAGTTAACGTTCTCGGGGTGGCTGCTCTGATCAGAACCCTCTTGCCCAAGATGTCCGCAGACGGCCACGTTGTCAATATCAGTTCCATGGGTGGGGTACAGGGAAGTGTTAAGTTTCCCGGGCTCTCGGCCTATAGTTCCAGCAAAGGGGCCGTCATTACATTAACCGAACTTCTTGCGGAGGAGTTTAAAGACACAGGGCCCAGCTTTAATGTCCTTGCCCTGGGCGCGGTGGAGACAGAAATGCTCGCAGAAGCTTTTCCGGGGTACAAGGCGCCCGTGAGTGCCGTGGAAATGGCCACATATATCATGGATTTCGCCCTGACCGGGCAGAAATTTTACAATGGTAAATTATTGCAGGTTTCAAGCAGCACCCCTTAGAGATACATGGCCACTTTTGGCTGTGAACAGCACGTCTTTTCCATAACTTCAGGGACCTCCTCCGATGTTATGTGTTCTTCACAATACGGCCCCGGCATTCACGAATTTGTAACCGACCATACAGGATTAAATGGTTGTAAACAAACGGTCTAATATGACTGTGGTTTGCACAGTGGCACGCTCCGGACTCAGGGAGGTATCTGATATCCCTGAGACCACCTTCGAGATATTGTGGTCCACCATTTTGGTCTGCGTCCACGTCTTAACAGGGGCTGCAGTAAGGTAGGCTGAGAAATTGTGATGCCCCGATCCCGGCCTCTCCCCGATGATATGTACAATACCTTTACTTTGAGAGGGATTGCGGTGGCCTCCGTACAGGACCTCACCACAGGCATACCCTGCCCGAACCCGGCCATGCCGGATCACAATGTTATCCTGGCCCACGGTATACCCTTTGTTGGTCAATGTCGCCCTTAATTGGCCTAAAAAAGGCATCAGGTGCCCTTCATCCATCAAGGCGCGTGGGTTAAGCCCGTCCGAGATTATGATCTGGATATCGGGGATGTCCTCCTTCCAGGCCAGCCGCAGATTTTCAAGGGACCGTATTGCTTCAGCGCTCAGGGCTTCCCCGGATTCCGGATGGTACACATAGTCTTTTCTATCCCTGGAGGAAGTAATGATTGGCACCGGATTGGGAATGGATTTTACAAAGTCCTCGGTCATGACGGTCCATAAACTTACCTTGGCATCCTCATAGAGGGAGGTTACCTGTTGTTGCAGGGCGGGCTCAAGATCCCAGATATTCTGACCATATCCCTCGGCAATCGGAACTCCCCGGTCCCTGATTCTGGCGATGGTATTGCGGCCCTCCTCAAAAATAGCATCTTTGCTCCTGGTATCTGATCTGGCCTGGCAATACTTGTAATATACCCAGAGGGGATCTCCAAAATGAGGGGTAGGCCTGCCCTCTTTATCGATTACTTCGAGCGTCTTGAAAAATTCCCACATCGCGTCATTTACCTTGTATCCAAATTGCTCTCTTACCCTTACGTGGTCGCTGAAAGAAGTGGTCAGATAGCTGAGCATGGGGTCATTCTTTGTAGGCAGGGCCATAAGATAGGCCGGGTTAGCAGGCATCACCTGCTCGATGCACCAGTCGAGATCCTCCAAACTTACGTCCATATGCAATGTGGAGCAAATATCCAGGCCGATGGTCAGCCCGTGCAATTTTCCCATGACCGTATCCTCCAGGCAGCAGCGTACCAATTGTTCTTTGGTCTTAAATACTTCCGGTCCGATAAACCCGGCTACGTCGTTTACATGGACCCAGGGGATATTCTCAGGAGATTTACTTTGGGACATGCTTCCCTTCAGGGCCCTCAGAAATCCATACTTACGGGCTTCATGAAGGACCATATCAAATCCTTCACCATGCCCGTTTGTAAAGTCGGCCCCCTGCCCGGTTTCTGCGTAAAGGCCGTACCGACCTTTCCGCGAGGAGACATGATGCAGCATTTTATCAATGGTGATATCAAAGGTATTGTTCGCCTCCACCGTACCAGCAAGGCTTTGGAACCAGATCCCCGTGGTTCCCGGATATAGTTTCTCTACTTCGGCCTGAATGTCGATATGGGCCAGCACGCAATTGGGCATCACATTTTCCAATTCAAAAGTGGTAAGGATATTCAGGAGCGCTTTTTCGATCCCCGCAACGGATTCCGGCTCACTCGATACGGGATTGGTTCCCAATACCAAATCCCCCACCGCATAGGACCAGGCATCAAAGACCTGCCAAACAATGTCTTCCTCATGATCCGTTGGTGAATTGGGTTGAATGCGGGCGCCCAGATAACCTTTGCTTCCAATCTGACTGTTGGCCAACGGGTTAAAGATTTTCCGGCCGACTTGAATCAGTTCCTCATTGTTCCATAATTTTACCAGGCAACCGATAATATCGCTGGTTAGCGAAGGCATGATCTTTTTTACTGCTTTTTCAGGTTCACCCAGTACATATTCCTTGAGTTCACCCATCGTCCATGCGTAGAGCTCCTCATTTCCGATATAATTAGTGGTTTTGCCAATGAGGGCATATAGGTCATCCTCAAATATTACGTTGCGGATCAGGTCTGCGAGCTTCGTATTTGACAGCAGTAATCTGGCACGCATGCGCGATTGGTCGTCTGCGGCCGCAACGCCCAGGCTCAGATCCCCCTCCTTGAACGCGTTGGCAGCGCCAATGACCTGTCTGTAGAGGGTGATATCATGTCTCCCTTTAATTCTTATGATATAGGAAAACACATCTTCACCGTCTTCAATTGGCAGGATGGTTACCCCGTTATCCATTGTTTCATGTGGCGAATTGATTGCAAATCCTTTTTGGCCGAACAATGCTATTGAGGTACCGATAGCACCAACCCTGGTCAAAAATTCCTTTCGGCTTATGCGACCCATTTCAATTGATTATAGAATACTACTTCGTTTTTGTTAAACCTTCCCCGCCCCGTGAGGATCACCATTATCCCTAAGTTAAAAATTTTTATTGAGGTCATCCCTTTGTTTTGTCATTTATTAAAAACTTATTTTTGTGTCCATGAATACTGTCCTGCAAAAATATCTTCCGGCTTGTTCAGTCGGGCCATGCTATGAACTTATTAAAGCGTATAGTGTACATTTAAAAGTGGTTAAACACAGGGTTACACGTCACGGGGACTACAGGCAATTACCAGACGGGAGACATCAGATTACGGTAAATGCATCGCCGAATCAATACCGTTTCCTGATTACACTGATACATGAGATTGCCCATTTGGTAGCTTTTGAAAAGTATGGCAGAAGAATTAGACCACATGGATTGGAATGGAAGCAAACCTTCCAACTCATGATGCTGCCGTTTCTCCGGCCGGAGGTATTCCCCCCTGAATTGTTGCCGTTGCTGGCCAGACATTTCAAGAATCCAAAGGCGAGTAGCAGCACGGATGTAAATTTATCCATAGCTTTGAAAGAATTCGATTTGGAGACCGGTAAGACCTGTGTTTTTCAGGTTCCCTCCGGAAGTGTGTTCCGGATGTACAATGGAAAACTTTTTAGGCGGGGCGACAAAAGAGTTAAACGGTACGAATGCATTGAGCTGGCTACAGGAAGGCTTTACTTGTTTCAGCCGAATGCTGAAGTAGAATTGATCAGTGAGTAATTAGGGATGAATAAGAACCATTATGCAATCTTGATGGCCGGTGGAGTGGGATCGCGGTTTTGGCCGGTGAGCACCTCTGGGTATCCAAAGCAGTTTCACGACATGCTTGGTACCGGGGATACCCTAATTCAAAAGACCTTCAAAAGACTCAATTCGTTCATTCCCGCAGAAAATATACTGGTTCTGACCAATGAGAAGTATAAGGACCTGGTCCGGGAACAACTGCCGGCAATACAAAAGCAGCAGGTCATATTAGAGCCGGCAATGCGCAATACTGCGCCTTGTATCCTCTATGCCGCCTTAAAAATTTACAAGGAAAATCCGGAAGCTATCATGGTCGTTGCTCCGAGTGACCATTGGATAGAAGATGAAGAAGCTTTTGCTAATAATGTCACCACCTGCATAAATACCTGTGAGAAGGATAACGTGCTCTGTACGCTGGGAATTAAGCCAACTTTTCCGAACACGGGGTTTGGATATATTGAATTTGAAAAGAAGGATGGAGGTACGTTAAAAAAAGTAAGGCAATTCACTGAAAAACCGAATCATGAAACTGCCCTGGAATTTTTAGAACGGGGAAATTTCCTTTGGAATGCCGGCATCTTCATATGGCGTGCACATACCATAATTACCGCATTTAAAAAGCACCAACCACAACTGTATGCCCTTTTTCAAGCTGGAATACCCGTTTACAATACGAAGAACGAACAGGGTTTTATCCGGGAGTACTATGCTGTGGCAGAGAATATTTCAATAGATTATGCCATCCTTGAAAAAACGGAAGCAATTTATGTCCTGCCGGCTACTTTTGATTGGAGCGACCTGGGCACCTGGGGATCCTTATTTGAAAAACTGGAAAAGGATACCAATCACAATGCATTGGTACAGGGCAAGCTTCTTGCCGGGGATGCCAGGGGTAATATGATCAGGTTACCGAAAGAGAAGTTGGCCGTAATTGAAGGATTACAGGATTTTATTGTGGTAGATAAGGAAGATGTTTTGTTGATTATTCCAAAATCCAGGGAACAGGACATCAAACAGATCCTTGAAAAAGTAAAAAACACAATAGGAGATCATTACGCATAGTTATGAATAAAGATTTAAATCAGAACAATAGCACGCCCCGCGGCCGCGAAGAAGAATATTCAGAAGAGGTAAAAAAAGACTTCCAGGGGTTGCTGGGCAGTACCAGAAAATTTTTGTCAGAGTTACTCAGTATCCGTCAAAACACCGATCAGGATGCCACAAAAGAAGCTATCATTGCCGACATTCCTTTTAAGGGGCATACTTCCTGGATTTTAATTTGTTCCATATTTATTGCCTCTGTGGGACTTAACGCCAACTCAACAGCAGTCGTTATCGGCGCCATGTTAATTTCTCCTTTAATGGGCCCAATTCTGGGAATGGGGATGTCACTGGCAACAAATGACCTCGATACATTACGGAGGTCCATTAAGAACTTTACCATCATGGTTATTCTGAGTGTGCTTACTGCGTATCTCTTTTTCGCACTTTTCCCATTGCGCGACGAATCTTCCGAGTTGCTGGCGCGTACAGCACCGGACATCAGAGATGTACTTATCGCCTTTTTTGGCGGGCTCGCCCTGGTCATAGCCCGGGCGAAAAAAGGGACAATAGCCAGTGTAATCTTCGGTGTGGCGATCGCAACTGCCCTGATGCCACCACTTTGTACCGTAGGATTTGGACTGGCCATTGGTAACCTGGACTATGCCGGCGGAGCCATGTACCTATTTACCATCAATACCATCTTTATAGGATTGGCTACATTTTTGGTTTTAAAGATACTTCGATTTCCGATGGTCCGTTATGCCAACTCCCGTAAAAGGCGGTTCATTGCAAGAATGGCCTCTCTGGTTGCCGTGGCTGTCATGGTGCCCGCGGGTTATACCTTTTACCAGGTGTTTCAGGAATCGCTATTCAGAAAACAAGCAGACGAGTTTTTGGAGGAGACAATCGGCAGTTATTTATTTTTAGGGGAAGGCCGATACATGGATGACTTTAAGGATGTGGAGTATAACGAAGGGAAAGACCCTCTGATAGAAGTCGTTGTTATGGGAAATGAAACCATCCCCCCCAATGTCATTGCGACCTGGAATGCCAGGAAGAATACATACAGCAGGTTAACCGGGTGTGAACTGAGAATTGTACAGGGTTCCAATGCCGTGGTACAGGATGAGTTAAAATATGTAAATGAGTTGTACGAATCCAAAAAAGCGGAGTTGGTAAATAAGGATGAACGGATCCGTATTTTGGAACTGGAATTGTCAAGGTTGGGCAGATTGGCGTCAAAGCAGGTTCCCTTTCGTGAAATCAGCAGAGAGGCTAAAGCCATTTATGAAAACTTGTCTTCCCTGGGATTTGCCTATCAAATTACCACAGATTTTAACGCAATGGATACAATTCCGGTGTTTGAGGTAAAATGGAAGGATGCGGGGAACAGGAGTAAAGTTCAGGACGATACTAAAAAACTGAATGATTGGTTAAAATTAAGGCTGAATGACAGGGCTGTACAAATTAAGGAGGCCAGTGATTAATTTCGTTCTTCAATATACATCTGCCGCACTTTTTTAAAAAGTTCGGAAGAATACACAAAGTTGGTCACAGCTGCATTATCTGTTTTAAAGATCTCTTTGTTAGTGCCTTCCCATTCTTTGATCCCATCCTTGAGAAAAACGATCTTCTCCCCGATTTCCATGACCGAATTCATATCATGGGTATTAATTACCGTGGTAATGTTGTATTCCTGGGTGATCTCCTGAATAAGATTATCAATCAGGATGGCAGTCTTTGGATCCAGACCTGAGTTGGGTTCATCGCAGAACAGGTATTTGGGATTCATGACAATGGCCCGCGCAATTGCGACCCTTTTTTGCATTCCTCCGGATATTTCAGCGGGAAACTTATGGTGTGCATCAACCAGGTTTACCCGTTTGAGAACGAAGTCAACCCTGTCCTGCATTTCGGATTTGGACTGTCTGGTAAACATATCCAGCGGAAACATGACATTGCCCTGCACGCTCATTGAATCAAACAGGGCACTACCCTGGAAAACCATTCCCATTTCCTGCCGCAAATCCCGCTGCTCATCCGGAGATAATTTGGAATAAATCTTTCCCTCATAGGATATGGTGCCTTCTTCCGGGGTAATAAGACCCAGCAGGCATTTTACAAAGACCGTTTTACCAGAACCACTCTGCCCGATGATCAAATTTGTTTTTCCTTTGTCGAAGGTGGTCGTAATACCCTTGAGCACATGTGCATCTTCGAAGGATTTATGTAAATTTTCTACTTCTATCATCAGCCCAATAAGAGTTGTGTGAGAATACCGTTCAATATAATAATAACCACACTGGTCCATACAAAGGAGGTAGTACTGGCTTTACCTACCTCCAGGGCGCCGCCCTTCATATAGTAACCGTGGTAGGAGGGAATCGTGGCAATCACCATGGCAAATACCAGGGATTTTATTAAGGAATACGTTACGTGAAAAGGAATAAAATCGAGTTGCAGTCCTTCCACAAAATCGGCACTGGATGTATGCCCCCCTAAAATGGCTGCCGTCCAACCGCCAAATATTCCCACATACATGGCAATGGCCACCACAAAGGGGTAAAGTAACATCGCAATGATTTTTGGAAATACTAAATAGTTCAGGGAATTTACCCCCATGATCTCCAGGGCATCTATTTGTTCGGTAACGCGCATCGTCCCTATACTTGATGTAATATAGGACCCCACTTTACCAGCCATAATAATAGAGGTGAAGGTAGGGGCAAACTCCAATATCACGGATTGCCTGGTTGCAAATCCGATCAAATTCTTGGGAATTAGCGGATTGGTAAGGTTCAGGGCGGTTTGTATAGCGACAACTCCCCCTATAAAAAAGGAGATAAAGATAATGATCCCCATAGAACCGTAAATAAGTTCATCTATTTCCTTTAAAATCAGGGATTTCATTACCGGCCACTTAGTTGGTTTCTTAAAAACCTCGCGAACCATAATCGCGTAACTGCCAATAGATGCTAGGTAATTCATGGAGAATTGATCGTCTTCTGCGTGTAAAAATAACAATATTAACCATCATTTGATCCTGAATTAAACTTTTAAGAGTTTATTTAATTATTTTTAGACCATTAGAATTTTAACATGAAGCGAATAAATTATTTCCTCCTTATTTTAGGAATTTTATTTTGTTTGGGGCACCACTATGGCCTTGCCCAAAAGAGACCTAGGTCCGATTCAATGGATCAGAATGGTGTACCCTATGTTTCTCCAAAATTGGTGGTTGGTATTGTGGTAGATCAAATGAGGTACGATTATATTACCCGTTTTTGGGATCAGTTTGGGGAAGGGGGATTCAGACGTTTGGTGGAGGATGGCTTTAACTGCAGGAACCATCATTTTAATTATGCTCCCACCAGCACGGGACCGGGTCATACATCGGTCTATACCGGGACCACGCCTTCCCATCACGGGATCATTGGGAACGAGTGGTACGATAAGGAAAGCGATACCAATGTGTATTGCGCATCTGATGACACCTATGTGTCCGTAGGGACCACTACGGATGCCGGGCAAATGTCTCCCCACAGAATGAACGTCACTACCATTACGGACCAGTTACGGCTTCATACCCAAATGAAGGGAAAGGTAATTGCCATCGCTCTTAAGGACAGGGGAGCTGTTCTTTCGGGAGGGCATGCGGCCAATGCTGCCTATTGGTTTAACGGTGGAAGTGAGGGGAATTGGATAAGCAGTTCGTACTATATGAAAGACTTGCCCCGGTGGGTGACCGACTATAACACTTCCAATGCCGTAGCGCAATACAAAAAGTCCTGGACGACACTGAAAGATATCAGTACCTATCGGGAAAGCGGCCCGGACAATAACAGTTATGAGAGCCCATTCAGTGGTGAGTCGGCCCCGGTATTCCCACACGACCTTCCGGCCCTTTGGGACCAAAACGACAGATACGATTTGCTGAAAGTAAGTCCATATGGCAATAGTATTACAACCGATTTCGCCATAGCTGCCCTGGAGGGCGAGGAATTAGGCGCAGATGCAATTACCGATTTTTTGGCAGTTAGTTATTCAAGCACCGATTATGTGGGGCATAAGTTTGGCGTAAATTCAAAGGAAGTGGAGGATACCTACCTCCGGCTGGACGCCGATCTGGATCGGTTTTTCAGGACCCTGGATAAAAAGGTCGGGGAGGGAGCCTACACCGTTTTTCTGACTGCTGATCACGCGGCTATTAATGTCCCTTCCTATTTAAAGGATCAAAAGATCCCGGCCGGTTATTTCGAACCAAAGGAAGTCTATACCAAATTCAGGGAATTCCTGAAATTCAAATACGGTTCAGCCGATCTGCTGAGAAATATATCCAATTACCAGGTATTCCTGGATCATAAGGTGATTCGTAACCTGGATCTGAATGTTCGGGAAGTACAGGAAACACTTGCTGCGGAATTATTGGATAATGATGCCATTGAAATGGTGTATACTGCCTACCAAATGCAGCATAGCCAGTATACGGAAGGTATTCCGTATATTCTGCAGAACGGCTACAATCAAAAGAGGTCGGGCGATATATTGCTGGTGCTTAAACCCGGGATGGTAGATTATACAAGAACGGGATCCACGCACGGGTCCCCACAGGTGTATGATACCCATGTTCCGCTGATCTTTTATGGGAAGGGTATTAAGAAGGGGAGTACCGTTTCAAGGACTGAAATACCGGATATAGCTCCGACCATGGCAGCCTTGCTGGGAATTGCATTTCCAAACGGAACAACGGGCACACCCATAGAAATGGTGTTAGATTAATCTCGATCTGATATTCCTCCAACGAAGTTTGCGGATAAATTTCCCCTCTTCATAGCTGACCAGGCGCGACTTGTTTTCGTTCCTTGCCTTAAAATATCCAATCAGGTTGTCCGTAAAAACCTTAAAATTCCTTTTCTTCCAGGCCATTTTCAGGGATGCAATACAGCTGATGGTGAAGCCATAACGCAGGGCGTACATGGCCTCTCCCTGAAGGAGGCTTGCCTTATCGTCATAGGCTTTTCCCACAGGACGTAAATGCCTTACTTTGAGACTGTTGTCTGTAAATATTTCAAAGCCGTGGAATTGGGCGAGAAGTTCGTCTGCCGTATCCCAGCCAATGGCTGTTTTAAGCCCGCCTATGGCGCCGAAACACGCCCTGGTGTACGCCTTAATTGCACCCCGCACATGGTCTTTGTTCATAGGGTGGTTCTTTTGCCATGTTCCATTGGCTGTTTTTTCATAAATGAAGCCGCCGGCAATGCCTACCTGGGGATGGCCCGAAAAAATATAAGCGATCTTTTCAAAGTAGTTTTCCGGAAGCATAACATCCGCATCCAGCTTTACCAGAAAATCATATTCCGTATCCAGTTTTTGCAGTCCATGCCTGAACGCATTGATAACCTTGCTGCCCGGGATATGTTCCGGAGATGTGGAAATGTTGACTTTAAGGATGCCGGGGTGCCTGGCAGTGAATGCATCTATGATCGCTTCCGTATCATCTGAAGAATGATCATTGACAACAACGATCCTTTTGGGAGGTAGTGATTGTCCAAGAACCGAATTCAGGGTGTCGGCCAGAAAGGCCTCTTCATTATGTGCCGGTATGATAATATAGTACTTCAATTTCAAGATCGCGATTTAGGCCGTTTCCGACTTAGGAGCCGGGATTTCGGATGGGCGTTCCGCATAAACTATATAATACCTGGGGGTAAAACGTCGCAGCAGGGGCCTGAACCCAATTTTCTTTACCGGGTTGGTCCATTTCTCACGGTCCTTTATGTTCCAGCCGGCCTTTTCAAGTAGCCAATCAAATTGCCAGTCTTCAAATTCGTGATAGTGCCTGTCCCAGGGATCGGTGCTACTTCGGTAAGACGGGGAAAACCACAAACGAAGCGGGATGCTCGCAACTAGTTTTTCGGCCTTCAGATCCCTGAGCAACGGAAAGGGTGCGAGCATATGTTCAAAAATTTCAAAGGCGGTTATTACCTTTGCCTGGGATCGAATGACCGAAGAATAATCCTGGTCAAGATCCTCCCCCATTGTATTTCTGACCAAATATCCTTCGCGTTTCATGATCAGTGAAAAAGGGTTTTCAACACCCAGATCTAATATGGACTCCTCTGTGGTAATATGTTTTTGAAGAAAAGCAAGGGTGCGTTTAAAGCGCCTTTTGGGAAAAGTGTTTTCATACATATTCTCAGCATCTGTAGACGAAGGCGTTGAGGTTCATCCCGGCGCCAACACTTGCAAATATAACAACATCTCCTTTCCGGATGCTTTGGTTTTCAATTTTTCCCTTTCTGACCATGTGAAATAAGGTAGGGATCGTAGCCACAGAGCTATTACCCATTTTTTGGATATTCATCGGCATGATTTCTCCGGGCATATCGAGTCCGTATAGTGCGTAAAAGCGTTTTACAATGGCCTCGTCCATTTTCTCGTTGGCCTGGTGAATAAATATTTTTTTTACCTCCCCGATACCAATCCCGCTCTTATCCAAACATTCCTTCATGGCACCGGGAACTTTGGTAACCGCAAATTCATAGATTTTACGCCCGTACATTTTAATATAGCGTTTATCGGTCTTCGAGTTTTTATCATAGGAATCGCCAAAAAATAATAAATAAGCCTCCCCGTTGGCATAAGTGGCAGAAGTGTGGCCTATAATATTGCCCGCTTCCTCCGATGCTTCAAGCACGGCTGCTCCTGCACCATCCGAATAGATCATGGAATCTCTGTCGTGAGGGTCAGTGACCCTGGATAAAGTTTCGGCCCCAATGACCAGGCACTTCTTCGCCATACCACTTTTGATAAAAGCCCTTGCCTGTATAACGCCTTCAATCCATCCGGGGCACCCAAAAAGCATGTCATAGGCAACACAACGGGGGTTTTTAATTTGTAAGTGATGTTTCACCCGCGTCGCGAGGCTGGGGACCGTATCGGCCTGGGAAGTGCCATAGGAGATATCCCCAAAATTATGGGCGAAAATAATATAGTCCAGTGTTTCGGGGTCTATGCCGGCATCCGAGATCGCATTTTCTGCTGCCAAAAACCCGAGGTCTGATGTATTTAATTCCTTTTTAGCATACCGCCGTTCTGCAATACCGGTGATCGCCCGGAATTTATCAATGATTACCTTGTTGGGATGGTTAAACTCAGAACCGTCCGAATCCAGAAAGTGACTGTTTTCAAAACTCCGGTTCGTTGTCCTTACTGATGGGATATAACAACCGGTTCCGGTGATTCCAATGTTCGTCATGATGTTTTTTAATAAGTGGCATACCAAGATAACGGAAAATGTATGGGATGCAGGGGACATAATATTAAGAATACGACGTTCACGGACGTGAGGGGAGACCCATTCCTAATTGCCAGGGATCCAATAATTTAAAGAAGGTGCTGCTAATCCGGGGTTTCAAATCTATTCGGCCTCTGCATAGGCTGCAACAGGTGCACAGGTACAAATTAAATTACGATCTCCATAGGCATCATCGACCCGCCTGACACTGGGCCAAAATTTGTTTTCCGCTACAAATGGCAATGGAAAAGCTGCCTCCTGCCTGCTGTACGGAAAATCCCATCGGTCACCGGTAACCATGGCCAGCGTATGGGGTGCATTCTTAAGTAAATTGCCTGCTACAAGATCCTCAATATCGTCGATTTCCCTGCGGATGGATATCATGGCATCACAAAAACGATCCAATTCCGCCAGGTTTTCGCTTTCGGTAGGCTCTATCATGATGGTTCCTGCTACCGGGAAGGAGACTGTCGGTGCGTGAAACCCGTAATCCATCAGGCGTTTGGCAATATCGGTAACTTCTATGTCTTTTTGTTTGAAGGGCCGGCAATCTATAATCATCTCATGGGCAGCCCGCCCTTTTTCCCCTGAGTACAGTACATTGAACTTACCGTTTAGCCGGTGTTTTATATAATTGGCATTTAATATGGCCATTTTGGTGGAGCGGGTAAGCCCCGGTTCCCCGAGCATCTTAATATAGGCATAGGATATCAGGCAAACGAGGGAACTTCCCCACGGCGCTGCCGAAATAGCGGTAATCGCCTTCTCACCTCCGGTTTTTATCACCGGATTTCCCGGCAAAAACGGAGCCAGTTGTTCGGCAACGCAAATAGGACCCACCCCGGGTCCCCCGCCCCCATGCGGTATGGCAAACGTTTTGTGAAGGTTGAGATGGCATACATCTGCGCCTATAGTTGCAGGATTGGTAAGGCCAACCTGGGCATTCAT
>DATGCB010000073.1:0-2781 GCA_035312365.1 Eudoraea sp.
CATGATTATTGCCGGAAAAAAAGACGCTGCGGCCAGACCAAAGGCCAGGGCTACGGTAGCGGCTACAAAATCCGGCGGGTGAATGCCGAAGTACCCGGCGATACAAACCGCCACTACCGCAGATAATCTCGCGGCGATCAATTCTCCCTGGTCGGAAATATTCGTCCTTATCTGCTTCTTAATGAGATCATGTGAAATAGACGTGGAAATTACCAACAGCAGACCTGCCGCTGTTGAAAGGGCGGCAGCAAGACCCCCGGCAGCTACCAATGCAATCACCCAATTGGGTAAATTGGCAATTTCAGGGTTCGCCAAAACCATAATATCGGCATCCACTGTAAGCTCATTTGTGGATTTATCCGCCACGTATTGAATGATACCGTCCTTATTTTTATCATCGAACAGAATCAGCCCTGTGGTTTCCCATTTGGAGAACCAGGTTGGCATATCGGCATATTTCTTATTGCTCACCGTTTCAATTAAGTTGGTCCTGGCAAATACCGCAATGGCTGGTGCTGTGGTATACAGGACAGCAATGAACAACAAGGCATAACCGGCAGATTTCCTGGCATCGCGCACCTTAGGTACCGTAAAAAACCGCACGATCACATGTGGCAGCCCTGCGGTTCCCACCATCAGGGCAGCAGTGATAAAGAAAATATCGATCATAGGTT
The DNA here is from genome assembly GCA_035312365.1 of Eudoraea sp. Classification (GTDB taxonomy): domain Bacteria; phylum Bacteroidota; class Bacteroidia; order Flavobacteriales; family Flavobacteriaceae; genus JAFMPW01. The sequence goes on from DATGCB010000073.1 coordinate 675, forward strand.
TTGAGCCATTGGTATATTGATCAAATCCAAGATCGGTTGACAATCCGTCTAATTTGTCCAACAGGGAAATCCCTTCTCCAACCACATTGCTTCCCATACCCAATTGTGGAACGGGGTTGCCGGTCATTTGAATGGAAATAAAAATTGCGGGTACCATAAAGGCAAAAATGAGGACACAATACTGAGCCACCTGTGTATAGGTGATGCCTTTCATCCCCCCTAGTACTGCATAAAAAAGTACGATGATCATTCCTATGATAACTCCCGTATCTATTGGGACTTCTAAAAATCTGGAAAATACCAGACCCACGCCCCGCATTTGTCCGGCCACATAGGTAAAGGAGACCAGCAGGGCACAAATAACGGCAACCGTCCTGGCGATATTTGAATAATAGCGGTCACCGATAAAATCCGGAACCGTGAACTTCCCAAATTTCCTCAGGTATGGCGCCAGCAACAAAGCCAGCAACACGTAGCCGCCTGTCCATCCCATCAGGTAAACAGAACCGTCATACCCGCTGAAAGAGATGAGTCCGGCCATGCCTAAAAAAGAAGCGGCGGACATCCAGTCTGCGGCTGTTGCCAGGCCATTGGCCAACGGGGGAACACCTCCCCCTGCTACGTAAAACTCATTGGTTGAATTTGCCCTTGACCATATCGCAATGCCGATATAAAGGGCGAAAGTAAGACCCACGATGGTATAGGTCCAGGTTTGTACATCCATAATTTATTGTGAATTGGCCGGTTTACTTACTCGTTGAAACCATATTTTTTGTCCAACGTATTCATCAATCGAACATATATAAAAATGAGGATCACGAAAATATAAATGGCCCCTTGCTGCGCAAACCAAAAGCCCAGTTTAAATCCGCCTAAGGGAACCGCATCCAACGGTTCCTTGAGCAAAATGCCAAAACCATACGAAACTAAAAACCATATGCAGAGCAATATGGTTACATATCGAAGATTCTCTCTCCAATACCGACGAGCCTTAGATGTTTTATCCATGGAAAATCATTTGCTTAAATATAAGTAATCTGAGATTGCTTTCTCAAAGTGTCTGCAAAAAGTTTCTGAAAGCACCCGGTTTAAATACCATTTTTATCCCCCGATCGTAAGTCCTGAAAGTGAGGTGTCATTTCCACCGGGCCATTAATCATACAGTAAGTCATAGTTCAGCACTACTATCAAATGACGTTCATTCTGCTTATGCAGAATTTCCAGACAAAACACCCCGTTCTTGCATTGGTTCGTTATTTTTTCCTCTCCATAACCTACCGTATACAAAATACTTGAGGAAGGCACTCCTTTTTCCAGAAGGTAGTTTTTAATAGCATCGGCCCTTTGCTGGGAGAGCCTGAAATTGGTCACACTGCCCCCCCTGCTGTCCGTATGGGCTTCAATACGAAGCTGCAGGTTCGGGAATTTATGTACCGCTTCCACTGCCCTGTCCAATTCGACGGTAATTTCAGGAGTGAGCGTATGGGTACGGGGAGCAAAAAAGAATTTGTTCATTTTAATGACGGTTTGTCCCTCTCTCTCCTGTACGATATCATCCAGCAAGGTCAGGTCAACATCCAACGTAATGTTATTTTCCAATTGCTCTATCTCTGTCTTGTCATACGTTTGGGTAAAAAAAGAGTAGCGTTCCTTGGAAATCTCGAGTTTAAGCGCATCCATCCAGGGGACTTCCACCCTATAGGTCCCGTTTTCTGCCGTATATATCTCTTTGATCAGATTATCTTCACCGTCCAGAATTTTTACAGAAGCCTTTGAGACATCCGAATTTGAAACCGAATTTGTTATTTCTCCGCCAATCACCAGGGTCTTTAATCCGGGTTTTTCGCTTACCAGGAAACCATAAATATCATCATTACCCTTACCGCCATCCCGGTTGGAGGAAAAATACCCTATCAGGCCGGCCCCAATATTATCTTTCATGATAAAACCAAAATCATCTTTGTCCGAGTTAACTTCTTTTCCAAGGTTGATCGGGATGCTGAAAAAGTTTTGTGAACCCATTTCAGATTTATAAATATCCATGCCACCAAGGCCATAAAATATATCCGATGAAAAATAGAAACTATGCTCATAGATAAAGGGTGAG
>DATGCB010000074.1:0-3341 GCA_035312365.1 Eudoraea sp.
CAGCTGTCCATTTGATTTTTTCATCTGAATTTAATAACAGATGAAAGCCTCCTATTGCGGCCAATAGCTCCTGTTGCTGTTAAATACTCTGGGCATAGGTAATAGTGCTGATGAGCCCCGAATGGCCACAACCTGATAATAGAACCAATCCTTTTTCAGTCAGGATAATTAGGGACATATCTTCAGGAATATTATCGTCCACTATATTTCCTGAAGAATCCTTCTTCTTTCCAATCCTTCCTCTACCTCCAAGCATATAGTTTTTTTCAGGGTATTTTCGTGGAACCGGACCTGTAAGATATATACCAGGAAATATCTCATTAAAGTTTTTGTGTACTATGATTTGACCATCCGTTCTTGTATAAAGCAGTGAATCTTCCTGACGACGTTTATCTTCGTGGCCTGACCTATCAATTCGTGTATCAAACAAACCCTCGGCTGTATGCGTAGCTGAAAATGCGCTCCTATTTATTTTCCCTATCGCGTTACGAAGAGGAAGCCAGCCAGCAGTATGATCACCATGATTATGGCTTAGGACAAGTGTGGGCACATCTGAAAGTTGAAGACCTAATTCTTCACAATTTTCAAGAACTGTTCTATCACGACCACCAGCATCAAACAATATTTTAATTGAATCAGCTTCGACCAATGCGGAAAATCCCCATTCACCTATGCCTTTCTGTGCTAACATTGTACTTAGTATGGTAATTTTAAGGTCCTTAATTCTATGCGAGATGTCCTGAGCTATAAGTTCATTTATCAAAAAAGCGCAGATTATAAATAGTATAGATTTTTTCATAAATAAATTATTCATGTGTTTAAGAAAATAAATCTCAAAACCTACAAAAGCATGATGCACAACGATTTTGAATATGTCACGTTGCCATATTACTTAGCACATATTTTTCAGCCGAGACTGAGTTTGTTGGAGGGTAGATTTTAAAGTTAGCCAAAATTTGGCAATTTGATATGTACATTGCTAGGGACCGTCATTTTTAATCTACGGGATAAATTATAAAGCTATCATAAAATTCTCTAGTCGGTTTGTCCCCCAACTTTTTTAAGGCATCCGAAAGCTCGATTTTGCTGGATTTGATTATTGGAACATCCTTAAGCCTGGAATGTACAAATTTCAATCAGGCGTATGGTCCGGTGAATCAGTTCAGAATAACAGGGTAAAATATTGGTTTACAGATAATTGCAGTATCAATAGCAATCCTGTCATCTAGACACATCCGTCCCATTTCAATAAACTGGACTATTGCGGTTGCAACGATGGCCTTTGAGATTGAAGCATAGGGAAATACATCCTTTGCGACCAGCTTATCTTACATTCCCAACTCACTAACACTCTTTGCCCCGCGTAGGTCATCTTTCCGTCTCGAACCACGGCAACACTTAGTCCTGGAATTCTATTAATGCGTATTTGTTCAGCCAGGTGCTTATCTACCTGTTTATTTAAATCCTGGGTATTCTGATGACATGAATTGAATAATAAGCTCGAAAGGGATCATGTTAGTGCGCTTCGAGCAGTCGCAGGTATTTTTGCTAACAAAGCTATACAAGGCGCGCGTATTTGATTTTACCAAAAGTATCTAAGTTTGTGAATCTACTTTAGATAGGCAACATAATGGATTTTGATACGAAACACAAGTAAATGCTTCAGGTGAGTTGATAAGCAACTGGTGGCATATTAGCTGCGGTATGAGAGTGAACAAATGGGCCTTTGGACCCTGTAAGGTTCAATTGTTCGCTTCAACCTTATTTTAATCCCGTTGCGTTATAAAAGTAATAATGAGACAATGCCAACATATTCCAGATGGGATAATGTCAAAATTTATTATCTTGGAGGATGACCAAATTGATTCGGTATGAAGAACATATGCAGTATCCTGTGCTTTACATTTCTACTTATTAATTCAACGAACGCCCAGACCCAGGTATATGAACTGAGGGTGTATGAACTGGAATTCTTCCAATCAGCGGAGATTTTGCACGCTTATTTCGAAAAAGCACTGATCCCTGCGTTAAATAGGCAAGGGGTAAAAAGTGTGGGTGCCTTTGAAGAGGCGGGAGGGGCATTACCTAAAAAAATCTATTTGCTAATTCCCCATGAAGACATCACTTCCTTTCAGAACAGCGGTGGCGATCTGTTAAAGGATGAGGTCTATCGGCAAGCTGCCAGGCCCTACCTAACTGCGGATCCCGCCACGATACCTTATAAAAGAATAAACGTGAGTCTCATACTCAGTACAACAGGATTTCCAGAACTTATTGCGCCAGCAAATGCAGGACTATTCGAGCTCAGAATTTATGAAAGTCATAATGAAGATGCACTGATGCGCAAGTTAGAGATGTTTGACCATGAATTTGCCATTTTTGATGATGCCGGCTTACCCATGGTATTCTTTGGAAAGAATATTGCCGGAGATCAGATTCCATGCCTGACCTATATGCTCGCAACTGGGGACATGGAAGAAAATACAAGGGGTTGGTCAAATTTTTTGCAACATCCAGAGTGGAAAAAACTACTCGCTCAGGAAGAGTACAAAGACTCGATGAATGACATCACACGAATATTTCTGAAATCACTGGATTATTCGCAGCTGTAAATGCGCACGATAATTAAAGCCTAATGCAGGACTGTTACACAGATGATCCGTCTCAATGGTCTACTACACATACATTTTATTACACAAAGCCGCTGAAGGATGACCATGATGAGGTGGATTTTTGTTTAATAAACCCTTTATATACAGCCCACGTTCAGCTGAAGCAACGAAGCTGCAAAATCAGGATGTTTTGAAGCGGAATTCCGGACCCGTTTTAGGGCCATCCAGTATAACATCTGTTACCCACAGTTTATTCAGCAGATATTTGAACCAATTCTGCATGACTTACCAAGGCATATTCTGTTGAACCCAAGCAACAATTCGTTTTTTAAATGTCCGTTCAAAAATTCGTTAGTTAAAAGTACTGGAAAGACTTTAGTTTGAAGACATTATGGGCATCTAGCTCCGTTCCAGCTACCAGAATGATATATCGGCCGTTTTTGGCACTAAAGTGGATTAGTTTCATTCGGACTTTACAGCTGGCATCTATTGTGCCTAACGCTTTCGCGTATGACCTGTGCCAATTTTTCACAACACTATATTAAACGAAAATTAATTTAATTGAAAGGTAATTAATTTTTAACTAAGGGCAGAGGCATGGGTTATACGATCAAGGCTAAGAGACGTGGGGCATTAGTATCTTCAATTTTGTCACCTGAGGCCAAAGTTTGAGGGAAAATAATAAAGTCAATTTATTCTTTGCAACCCCATGTATTTTTAGTCCATGTT
>DATGCB010000075.1:0-2326 GCA_035312365.1 Eudoraea sp.
GGATTATCGAAAAATACCTCAGATAACAATGGCTATTCGTTCATGCCAGCGATCCCGGCCCGCGGCAAATTCGCTGCAAGCAAACGCTCTTGCGAATTTGCTGGCACGTCAAGTATAGCCCGTCGTTCCTCGCTATTAGAATAATGTCTCGTACTGAAATAGGGTTACAGTAAACCACTTAAAAAACTGTAACTCAATGAAAAAGTCGAACAACAAAATCTCCACAAATTCGGAGAAAAAGAAAAGGTACAATCAGTACTCCTATGCCCTAAAAAGGAAAATTGTCAATGACATCCTTAAAGGCATTTTATCCAAAGAAGAAGCCATGCTTCGATATGGAATCCGGTCCAGACAATCCATTAATTATTGGTTATCTAAATATGGTTTGTTAAATTACCGTACAGAAAAAAATTACGGTATGAAACAGTCTCCTGAAGAAAAAATCAAAGAATTACAAGCCAGAATTGAAGAATTGGAAAATGCTCAAATAGTGCTTAATACTGTCATTGATATTGCCGATGAACAATTCGGAACACAGATCAGAAAAAAGCACTTACCCCAACAGTTGGCCGCATCAAAAAAACACAAAACCGCAAAAAAGCAAAAATAACTATTGCTTTTATCTGCCTCCTGTTGGGGTTCAAATCAAGACAAGCCTTTTATAAACGAAAAAGAAGAGACCAATTAATAGCGAAACAAGAAGCCAGGGTAATTCAGCTTGCCAAACAAGTCAGGATCAATCAATATCGCGTTGGTACCGGTAAACTCTATGATGACATTAAGCCGTTTTTAGTTAAAGAAAACATCAAAATGGGGCGGGATAAAGTCCATAATTGCCTCAAAAAGAATGACTTAACCATCAAGCCTAAGAAAAAGTACAAGACAACTACCGACTCTAATCATCATTTTAGGAGGCATAAAAACCGCATTAAAGATTTGGATATTAATCGCCCTGAACTCGTGTTGGTTAATGATATTACTTACATCAAAATAAGAAATAAATACGCCTACTTATTTTTAGTTACCGATGCCTATTCCAAGAAAATTATGGGCTGGACAATCAATTACACCATGAAAGTTAAAGATGCTAAAAAAGCTATCTCGATGGCACATCGCAACAGAAGATTTAAAAATCAACTCTTTCATCATTCAGACCGAGGGATACAATATTGCAACCCCAGTTACATTAAATACATCGAGAAAAAAGGGATGATTCCCTCAATGACTGAAGAATTACACGTTTACGAAAATGCCGTGGCCGAAAGAGTCAATGGTATTTTGAAAGATGAATTTGACATCAATTGCGGCTTCGCTTCTCTCAAAGAAGCCAGAGCTGTTATCGCTCATTCAATTCATATTTATAACAACAAAAGAAGACATTACTCACTGCACAAACTGACCCCTAATTTTGTCCATTTTAATCCCGGTATCAAAATTAAAACTTACTCAGCTTCATCGAAAAATTTGGAAAAACCTTAACTTCATTTGTGTAACCCTATTTCAGGATAAGACATATAATGCGTAATACTACCCTCATAACAATATGCCTATTATGTGGAGTTTCCTTGAAAGGCCAAGTGAATCTCGACTCCCTCTATACACTTTGGCAAGATAAAACTCAACCGGATTCAATTCGATCAAACGCGTACGCTGACTATATCTGGGATGGTTATCTTTTTTCTCAGCCAGATTCGGCATTTATCCTGGCAGAAGTATTGGTTGAATTCGGGCTGGATAAATCGTACCCAAGAGCCCAATTTGCAGGCTATACCCTCCAGGGCGTATCATGGGTGAACAGAAGTGACTACCAGAAAACGCTCCACTATTACATTCGCGCCCTGGATATCGCCAAAAAGATGGGCCATCCAGCTGCATTGACTATTGCCCATAACAATGTTGGAAGTATTTATCATGACATGGCAGATTATCGCGAAGCGATAGACCATTATGTTAAAAGCCTGGAGTTCAGAGAAACCAGACAAATGGGCGTAACCCTAAGTAATATTGCGGACATCTACATGATGCAAGGCAATTATTCAAAAGCCCTGGAATATATTGAGCGAAGCTTGAAGTCTAACAAACTACTGGGCGATCAAAGTGGACAGGCAATTGGCCTATCTAAGATTGGTGACATCTACAGGCAACAGGAGGATTACCCAAAATCGCTTGACTATTATACCCAAAGCCTTAATATCTACGACCAAATTGGACATCAAATCGGAATCGCAAATACCTACGGTAATATTGGACTCATATATGAAATGCAGGAAGCGTATCCCACGGCGCTAGACTATCATCAAAAAAGTCTACAGATTTACGAACAAAT
>DATGCB010000076.1:0-18675 GCA_035312365.1 Eudoraea sp.
AATATCAAATCCGAATTTCCAAAAACCCGGAGATCCAGAAATGGTTGCCAAGGCTATCGGGGAGGGGTTTTGAGTAAAACGCTCACCGCATTGCCACCAAAACCAACAGCATTCACAAGGACCCGGTTAATTGTATTTGGAACTTCTTCATTTGATATAAAGGGAACACCGATAAATTGCTGGTGCCGGAGCATTAGAATAGCCAGTTCTACGCTCATCATCCCGGAGGCGCCGAACATATGACCGGTTTTCCATTTGTTACCGGTGAGGGCGGGCCGGTTTTCACCGAATAGCTTCCCGATGGCATTGAATTCGGAGCTGTCTCCTTTCAGGGTTCCCGGAGCATGCATTACAATCACATCCAACTCATCCTTATTGATTCTGCCCAGTGCCATCTCCATGGAGCGCTGAAAGCACTGCGCATCCGTTGAAAGGGAGACATTGTGTTCCAGGGGTTCTGTGGCATACCCTATTCCTTCAATAATCGCCAGTGTTTTTTCTGAAATACCGCGTTCCAGGCAAGCCACAGATGCACCTTCCCCAAGGACCATATCATTCGATTTTTTATGTATATCCATGGCACGGCAGGGGTAATCCCGGGAGGAATTTGAGTAGATCTTCAAGGCCTTCATTTGAGCGATCGTAAAAGGCGTCAAAGGGGCCTCGGTCCCCCCGACCAGAAATTTATCGGTTAATTCACTTCGTATCCAGGCCACTCCGTTGAGAAGTGCGTGCAGGGCAGTGGAACACGTTATTGAATGCGATATGTCAGGTCCCTTTGTGCCAAGATCGTGAGCAATCCACGATGAAATATTTCCGAGGGTAGTCGTGGGGGAAGACAGGGTCGCCGTCTGGTTCGTCTGTAAAAACTCCTTGTGGTACTTCTCGAACAAAGTGGTTGCTCCCCGGGAAGATCCTATATTGATGCCAAAACCATCCGAGGGCTTCCATCCCGCCATACTTACAGCTCTTCTGGCCGCATACATCCCATAAAGCACGCTATCGTCCAACGCTTTATATTTTGGATTGGCAGCCAGAAATTGCCGGATGTGGTTTTTTGACTTTCCCGGCAACATTGCAACCCATTCGGTGACACCCCCTCCAGTCCCCTTACTTAAATGGTGACGGTTGTTCAGATAGCTCTGCCAGGTCTCATCAGGACCTTCGCCTAAAGATGAGACAGATGCTATAGCCGTTATTCCAATAGTGCCGTTCACTGTCAATTGTATTTCGGGCAAAAATAAAAGTTCTTATCTTCATCTGGCCAAATCACCCCGAAAAACTATAAAAAATGACCTGGTACCCGGCCGTGAAGGTAAAAACGAGATTGGATACACAGCTTCCCCATAGGTTGATCCTTGGTGTGATCCACCTCGAGACAGAGGGCTGAAATAACATGATATTATTCGTGAACGACCGGGATGAACGAATTTTATAACCTGCCAAAAACCTTCATCAGCCAGGATAAATTTGCCGTCGTAATTCGATGTTATAATGAATTTGACCGGCTTCCGGCTAGCGAAACCGATACATTTTAAAGGCGAATAAGGCTGATCTTGCTGGAATTTATTCCCTGACTAAGGGATATAAGGTCCCGGTTCCGGGTTATCTGGATGCCAATCTGGCGACCTGCCAAAAGGAATACTATTCCTATTTGGCCTAAATGCGGCAGGAGAAGCATTTTGTTTTTGCCTCGCGGACCCTTAAAATAGGTGCTATCGCAGAACGGAAATTTTCCCGGTTTTTTTCGGATGGATCATTGCCCCCTTTATTTAAAACATTCCGGGCATTGAAGGTATACGATACACAATGCGGCCGCAAGGTTTTTAAAAGAGCTCACAGAAATTATATTCCACCAACCGTTCATTTCAAAGTGGCTTTTTGATACAGAGATATGCATCAGATTGCTCTGCTCCGGTGGAAAAGAAAATGCCCTTAAAAGAACAGAGGAGTTCCCTGTTAAAAGAGGGATAGACGCAGGAGAATCCAAAGTGTAAATAACCTATTTCTTCTGTTTGTGGCAGGACCCCTTTAAATTCGAAAAGCGGATCCCAGGAATTACAGGGTACCCACCTTCCGGGGTAGTTCCAGAGAAAATCGTATGGTTCGGTATATCTGGTCTAGCTGCTCATTTGAGATAATGTATGGCGGCAGAATATAGATCGTATTTCCAAGGGGGCGAAGGAAGACGCCATGATCCAAAAAATAATTATATAATGTGTCCCTTAAATTCCCATAACGCTCCATCTTTACGTTCAGATCCAGTGCATAAATAACACCGCATTGCCTTGTGCCAGCCACCATTGGATGCTTTCTTATCTCAGCATCAAATTGCCGATGCTTCTGCTCAATGCGCTTTATATTGTTCCTGGTGCCTTCCGAGCGCAACAATTCAATCCCCGCTAAAGCAGCAGTACACGCCAGGGGATTCGCTGTATAGGTATGGCCATGGAACAGACCCTTTGCCAGTTCATCACTGTAAAATGCGTTGTATACCTCTTGGGTGCAGCTGGTCACTCCCATCGGAATCAATCCGGCTGTAAGTGCTTTGGAAAGACAAATAATATCCGGTTTTGTTTCTACGTGATCCGACGCGAAAAAAGCTCCGGTCTTACCAAATCCGGTCATGACCTCGTCCGCAATGGTAAGTACCTGATGATTTTGGAGAAGCTCCAGGATTTGGTTTAAACCGGAAGCAGAATGCATTTTCATGGCAGCAGCTCCCTGAACCAATGGCTCGTAAATAAATCCTGCAATATCCTGCTGTTCCAATCTGCCTTCTAAACTGCTCAGGAGATTTTGAATATTCCCGTCATCTGGCACCGGAATCCTTTCGACCTTAATAAAATGGTCTTCGAAAGGTCCGTTATAAACAGATAGTCCGGATACGGACATGGCCCCAAAAGTGTCTCCGTGAAACCCATCCTCAAATGCAAGTAAAATGGTGCGTTTGTCCCCTTTATTATAATGATACTGCAGGGCCATTTTTATGCCAATTTCAGTGGCTGTGGACCCATTGTCAGAGAAAAAAAGTTTCTGTTGATTTTCAGGAAGGATATTGATCAGCGCTTCAGATAATTCAATGGCAGGCTGATGGGTAAACCCACTAAAGACCACCTGATCTAATTGTGCCATTTGCTCTTTTACACATTCTAGAATATAGTCATTACAATGGCCATACATACACGTGTACCAGGAAGATATGGCATCAATATATTCCCGGCCATCCTCGTCATAAAGCAGGCATCCGGCAGCCCTGGTAATGGCGAGCATTTCCGGATGCAGCTTATGCTGTGTCAGGGGGTGCCAAAGGTGCTTTTGATCCCTTTTTGAAAGACTTCCGGAAGCTTTTGAATGTGTTGGAACTACAGAATTCATATTGCAAAGATGCGGAAATTATAGGTTTTTAATCAAGTATTTTGCTGATCTTTGATTCCGGACATTCAAGGGGACATGAAATTTTTGAGTACCGCATTTTTTACTGCAAACAAAGCCAAAGACCTCAATCGGCTCGCCCTCTTTACTATCGTACTTTATATTGTTTCTCTTTTTTACAATTTGCACATTGCCCCTTTGTACGCTGAGGAACCGCGTCGTGCTTTGGTCGCCATTGAAATGCTGTTGAACAACAACTACATAGTTACCACGCTGCTGAATGAGACCTTTTACGATCATCCGCCCCTCTGGAACATTATATTGGCTTGTAGCCTTAAGCTATTCGGGTATAACACCTTCGCCTTGCGTCTTCCTTCCGCATTATCACTGTTGTTGACCGGTGTTCTGACCTATACCATGGGTAAAAAATATGTCGGCCAAATGTTTGGCCTGCTCAGCGCCCTCTATTACCTGGTATGTGCCGATCTGTACTTTTATTTTTCTGTTACGGCCGAAATTGACATATTCTACTCATTTCTCGTTGTCCTTTCAATCTTCAGCATCTTTCATTTCTACCAAAAAAAGCAGTTTTATTTACTCTTCGGATGTGCCTATTTTTTTACGAGCCTGGCCTTCCTGACCAAAGGTTTTGCTTCTTTTGCTTTCGTCATCCTCACCTTGGCGGCCTATCTTTATTACAAAAAGGATTTTGGACGAATTTTTTCGCTGCCCCATATACTTTTCGCAACATTATCGGTTTTGGTGGTGGCTCTCTATTTTTATAGTTATGGCATGTATGAAGATTTGGAGGCATTTGTATTTGAAATGTGGGGCCTGACCAGTCAACGTACTCTTTTGGACAGGGAACTGAGCGGTTTAGTGATGCATATACTGCTCTTTCCGTTGAATTTTCTTGGCGTATTGTTTCCCGCTACCCTGTTTTTACTTTTTTTCTGGAAAAATGAACCGATCAGGAGCATCGGGTCACAGCCTTACCTGGTTTTTCTGTCCATCACCTTCGCAGTAAACTTTTTGGTCTATCTCATTTCGCCGGGGGCGCGTATACGCTATACTTACATGTTTTTTCCAATCGCAATCACTCTTCTGGCATACCCCCTGTACCTACAAATCGGAATCAAAAATTGGCGAAATGGTACATATCATATATGCTTTCAGGGGTTGATGGTACTTTCCGCCCTCGCCTGTTTTCTCATCCCCTTTGTCGGTTACTTTGATAAGCTTCCTTATCTTACGTACACCGCTCCATTTTTCGGATTGTTAGTTTTAATAGTGTTCTTTCTTCATAAAAATGCGGTAGGTTACACCAGGCATTTGATCATAATAAATTTTATTATTCTTTGTCGTCTGCTCTTCGATCATGTGGCCCTTCCTCTGAAAGCGGAAAATTCGTCAAGTGTACCTCATAAACTATATGCAAAAGAGATCCGTGACATTACGGGTGACCAGAAGCCCATCTATGTTTTTTCACAAGAACACATCCGAGACCACGACCAGGTGCCTTTTCGTTTTTACGAAACGGCTGCCTATCTTGAACTTTGGCGGAAAAAATTGGTGACTAAAACAAAACAGTGTGATTTGGAGGGATATTATATCTTCAATGTGGCCAATTTAGAAGGGCGCAAACCCCTTTATTTGTTCACAATTAATGATATTGATTTAGCCTTGGTTAAAATAGAATAATGGATTTCAACTTTGTTAAAGCAGACGCTTGCCGCGAATCAAAATGGTAGAATCTCTTTCAGTGCGGCAGTTACTAATAGGTAAACTACGCCATTCTATAGCGTTCTCAGTACAGGCGCCAACCTGTCGGCATATTTTTTGACTACCGCTTTGTTGATCATGGATTCGCTATGGATACGGCCTATCGCGGTCAAACCGGTTTTTCTTAATATGATTTCTTCAGTGTATGGTTGGGCATCGCCGTTAAATAGTACGCTTACATCGAAACCTGCTTTTTGCAACCAGCCAAGCGTTAAAAGTGAATGATTGATACTTCCCAGATAATGCCTGGATACCACAACTACCTTGTAATCCGGCTTAATAATGTCCAGAATGGTCTGGCGATCATTAATGGGTACCAATAATCCCCCGGCGCCTTCTATAATTAAATGATTGGCCGTCTTGGGTTCTGAAATCCTGTCCATCGTAATGGAAGCCCCATCAATCTCTGCTGCCGCATGGGGACTCATAGGGGTATTCAGAGCGTAACTGTTCTTATGGATGACTGTTTTATCATTAGAAATAAGCGCTGCAATTCTGTGATTATCAGATGCTTCAAGGTTCCCCGCCTGTATCGGTTTCCAGTAATCCGCCTCCAGAGCCTCCACCATAATGGCAGCTGCCAGGGTCTTCCCAACCTCTGTGGAAATTCCTGTAACAAAGATTCGTTTCATAAGAATTAGGCGTTGGTGATCATATTGCAACCGGTACACTTGTATTTCCTTTTTTCAAAAAATGGAAACAACTTGTTGAAAATCCCCCTCCTGCTATAATACACTTCTGATTTTTCTGCTTTGCAATTCGGGCATTTAACGGGAAGTCCGGTGTCATCTATGGCGTAATTCCTGATCTCATTATAAATTTCTATGGCGGCGTTCCTGTCCCTGGAATATACTTGCAATTTGACCCCCCCTATGGCACTGCTGATGAGCGGGTCTGTATTCAGGGTGTTCTCATCGCGGAGAAATACGGTAATCCCCTCAGATTCAAGTTTCCCCTTAATAATCTGTACTTCGGCTACATATTCAAAAGCACCCAAAGTGTAAAATTCCTGTTTCATTACTGATCTGTTGATCCCTCCACCAAAATGGAAAGTTTAGTGATTTGCGATTTTAATAAGGTGAGTACCCTTACAATTTCTTCCTCTGTATTATAGGAATGCAGGCAGAACCGAAGCCTTTCCTGGCCCTTTGCCACGGTAGGTGATAGTATGGGACGGACATCAAATCCATGTTGTTGCAATTGTTTGGCAATTTTTTTTACACGGATGTTGCCCGGAAGGATACAGCTATGAATGGCAGAGTTACTCTCCACAAAACTGGAGGTGAGGTTCAGATCCTCCAGGGTAGCTTTGAAAATTTTTATATTCTCAAAGAGCAATCGCCGTGATTGTTGCCCATCATCCGTTTTCATGCCATTGCAGGCCTGTAGGATGGTTGCCAAAGAATGGGGGGGCAGGCCGGTAGTATAAATAAAACTGCGGGCGAAATTAATCAAATATGTTTTCAAGCCCTTATTCCCCAGGATTGCAGCCCCGTGGGCCCCCATTCCTTTTCCAAAGGTCACTATTCTTGCAAACACCTGTTGTTCAAGACCCAATTCCCGTAACAGTCCGCTACCATCCGGGCCAAATACCCCAACAGCATGTGCCTCATCCACGATCAGCCAAAGGGCATTCGCCTTGCAGAATTTAACAAGACTATTCAGATCGGGGGAATCCCCATCCATAGAGAATACGGCTTCTGTGACCACATAAATTTCTCCTCCGTGCATCCCCGTCTCCCCCTGAATTAAGCCGGAAAGTTTAGCTTGCAGATCTGCCAGGTCGTTATGCCTGAATTTGATCCCCCTGGCATTCCCCATGCGGATCCCGTCGCGAATACTCGCATGGACCAATTCATCATAAAAGATAACATCACTCCGCTGAGGCACAGCCGAGAAGAAACCGATGTTTGCATCATAACCGGAGTTGAATACCAGGGCTGCCTTGCTAAGGTGAAAATCACAAAGGGTTTTCTCAAGGGCAGCATACATTTCCAAATTACCACTGAGTAACCTTGAACCTGTTGCACCATTTAAAACAATCTTATGCTGCAATACTTTATGCGTTGCCCCTGTAAAAATTGATCTGTTCCTTGCAAAACCCAGGTAGTCATTGGAAGAAAAGTCTGTGGAGTATTGGGCATGGGCCAGGTTGCGCAAGGCATTTTCTTCCCTTCGTTTCCCCAGTTTTTTCTCTAATTTTGCAGGAAGTTCTCCCATCCGGCAAAGGTAGTATTTACTGTATTTATATGGTATATTCGTTCCAATAATCGCATAACAAATGATTAAAATTCAGTTCTTGTTCATTCTCCTGCTGTTTATTCAATCAGGCACCGGGCAAACCAATACGTATTCCATCTCTTTTGGCAACGCCGAACATCACGAAGGAGCAGTATCTGCCACCTTTAGTGATATTGAGGAAGATACCTTGGCTTTGCGGATGAGCAGAAGTTCTCCGGGAAGATATGCCCTGCACGAATTTGCCAAGAATGTTTACAATTTCATGGCTACGGACGAACAGGGAAAACCGCTTGAAATTGTTAGGCCCGATCCCTATCAATGGCATATTGTCGGCCATAGGGGCACGGTAAAAATACAGTATATCCTATATGCAAACAGGGGAGACGGAACCTATTCCCAGATCGATGAGACCCATGCCCACCTGAATATTCCCGCGACTTTTATGTTCGCCCCTTCACTCAGCAAACGGAAAGTTGAGGTAACTTTTGAACTTCCTGAAAATCGCAACTGGAAGGTGGCCACACAATTGCTTCGGGTAGAGGGGAACACATACACCGCGCCCGATCTGCAGTATTTTATGGACAGCCCAACGGAAATCAGTGATTTTGGATGGCGTTCTTTTGAAGCAGAGTCAAAAAGGAAAACCTTTAAGATTCAATTGGCCCTGCATCACAACGGCAGTGAAGTGGAACTGGACCGATACTTTGAAAAAGTAAAAAAAGTGGTGGCTGAGGAAAAAGACATCTTTGGAGAGCTGCCCGATTTTGATTTTGGAAATTATACATTTCTGGCCTGTTATATTTCTAATGCCACGGGGGACGGAATGGAACACAGAAATTCTACGGTCCTGACTAGTACCCGGAGCCTGGATGAAGGAGGGATGGAAGGGAATATCAGTACCGTGTCTCATGAGTTTTTTCACGCCTGGAATGTTGAGCGAATTCGTCCGGCGTCTCTTGAGCCATTTGATTTTACCAAGGCAAATATGAGTGGTGAACTTTGGTTCGCAGAAGGATTTACGAGCTATTTTACCGACCTTGTTTTGTGCAGGGCCGGACTTATAAGCCCCGGGCAATACATCGAGGGCCTTACCGGCACGTTTAACTATGTCTGGAATTCCCCGGCAAGGCAGTTTTTTAACCCAATAGAAATGAGTTACCAGGCACCTTTTGTGGATGCAGCTACGGCGGTGGACCCCGTAAATAGGGAAAATACCTTTATTTCCTATTATTCCTACGGAAGTGTCCTGGGCCTGGCACTGGATCTTTCACTCCGCCAGAACGGCTTAAGTCTCGACGGTTATATGAAACTAGTTTGGAACCGGTACGGAAAAAGCGGCATCCCCTACACTATTTCTGACCTGCATCAAAGCCTGAACCAATATGCGGGGACAGAATTTGGGGATACTTTTTTCAACAATTATATCTATGAGAGTAATATGCCGGACTATAAATCTCTTTTTGATACCGTGGGTGTTGATCTGACCCGGGATCCGGAGGTCCCTTATTTCGGAGGTCAGGTGACCGTACAGGATGATGGCACGGCGCTGGTAGGTGGAAATACTGTCCTGGGAAGCCCGGCTTACAGTGCGGGGTTGGATATTGGGGACACGCTGATAGCCTTAAACGGCAAAGCCTTTGACAAACATGTACGTTTTCCTGAGTTGATAGCCGGGTATGCCGTCGGGGATACGCTTGAAATCAAATATCGCCGGTATGGAAATGTAAGGACTACCCGTTTAATGCTGGGGTCAAACCCCGCCTTTAGGATCGGGCTGCAGGAAAATAACGGCAGCAGTCCCACCCCGGAAGCGCTTATGAAACGAGCCGACTGGTTAAAGACGAAATAGATGCAACCACGCGTATGTTTGGCACAATCCAGGAAGGAGTTGGAGCAAATCCTTGAGCTTCAGCAGCACAATCTACCCCAAATATTGTCCCCTGGGGAAAAAGTGAAGGAAGGATTCGTTACCGTTTCTCACAGCCTTGATTTACTGGAGAGGATGAATGCGGTTTGCCAACATATCATTGCCAAAAAAGAGGGGCAGGTGATTGGTTACGCCCTTAGTATGCATCCCGATTTCGGCAACGAGATTGAAGTTTTAAAGCCTATGTTTGATGAAGTAAACTCCTCTGCCCTCAAGGATGCTAAATATATTGTCATGGGGCAGATTTGCATTGCAAAAGAATACCGGGGATCGGGTATTTTCAGGCAATTGTATAAGGCTATGCAAGAGGCCATTCAACCTCATTTCCAATATATAATCACGGAGGTAGATGCAAAGAATCTCAGATCCCTCAACGCTCATTATGCAGTGGGTTTCAAGGATCTGAAAAGATACCACTCCGGGGGGCAGGATTGGCATCTGATCGTTCTCTAACCGGGATAAGTACGCTTTCTTTTTAAAGGAGGGGTAGCGCCTTAATCCGCCAGGACAATTACTTTATTATCCTTCATTTCAACGGTCCCGCTGGAAATTGAGAGAACTGTTTTTCCCTTGGCATCTTTCGAAAAATGTTCCTGATATTCTTCGTCGATGGTAATATCCCCCTCTATCTTAACCACCCCTTCCTGAAGAAGGGAAACAATGGCGGCGTGATTATTCAACATTTGGAACTCCCCTTCCACCCCCGGGACGGTCACCGAAGTAACTTCCCCGGCAAACAAGGTAGCTTCCGGTGATACAATTTCTAAGTACATAGTGTTTAAATATCTATTTTCACCCTCCGAATTCCATTACCCTTCCCCCGGGAACAGGAATTTATTGATTGAGTTATTCCAGGTTCCGTCTGCTATGCTTCCGCCAACATTTTCTCACCGGCTTCGATGGCTTCTTCAATGGTTCCCTTCAGGTTAAAGGCAGATTCAGGGAACCGATCCAATTCCCCGTCCATTATCATATTAAAGCCTTTGATGGTGTCCTTGATATCCACCAATACCCCAGGGGTACCTGTAAATTGTTCTGCCACATGGAAAGGTTGTGACAGGAAGCGTTGTACGCGTCTTGCCCTTCCTACTGCCAACTTGTCTTCTTCGGACAATTCCTCCATCCCGAGGATGGCAATAATGTCCTGTAGTTCCTTATACCTTTGTAATAGCTCCTTTACTTTTTGAGCACATTCGTAATGTTCCTTACCCAGAATTTCCGGAGTCAGGATCCTCGATGTGGAATCGAGTGGATCCACGGCGGGGTAAATTCCAAGCTCTGCGATCTTTCGGGAAAGTACCGTTGTGGCATCCAGGTGGGCAAAAGTAGTTGCCGGCGCAGGATCCGTAAGGTCATCCGCAGGCACATAAACAGCCTGAACAGAAGTAATGGATCCGCGTTTGGTAGAGGTGATCCTCTCCTGCATTGTACCCATCTCAGTGGCTAATGTCGGTTGATATCCTACCGCGGATGGCATCCTGCCCAGCAGGGCCGAAACCTCAGATCCCGCCTGTGTAAAACGGAAGATGTTATCTACGAAAAACAGTACATCCTTTCCCTGCCCCTCGCCGGCGCCATCGCGAAAATATTCCGCTATGGTCAACCCTGAAAGGGCTACCCGGGCACGTGCTCCGGGAGGTTCGTTCATTTGACCAAATACAAAGGTGGCCTTGGATTCTTTCATGGCTTTTTTATCCACTTTGCTCAGGTCCCAACCTCCGGCTTCCATGGAATGAAGAAACTCTTCACCGTATTTTATGATCCCGGATTCCAGCATCTCACGGAGCAGGTCATTTCCTTCACGGGTACGTTCCCCGACACCTGCAAATACGGAGAGTCCTCCGTGGCCTTTGGCTATATTGTTGATCAGTTCCTGTATCAATACGGTCTTGCCTACCCCGGCACCCCCAAATAACCCGATTTTACCTCCTTTGGCATAGGGTTCAATGAGGTCTATTACCTTAATTCCGGTAAACAATACTTCGGTTGACGTTGACAGGTCTTCAAACTTAGGGGCTTCCCTGTGGATAGGGAGTCCGTTTTTACCTTCTTTTGGCAAATTACCCATTCCGTCTATGGCGTCGCCGATCACATTAAACAACCGTCCATAAATGTCCTCTCCGATTGGCATTTGAATCGCATTTCCAGTTGCAACTACTTCTATACCCCTGCTCAGTCCATCCGTAGAATCCATGGATATTGATCGAACGCAATTTTCACCTGTATGGGATTGTACTTCAAGAACCAATTTTGATCCATCTTCCCTGGTAATCTCCATGGAATCATAAATTCTGGGAAGTTCTGATCCCGATTCGAATGCCACATCGATTACCGGTCCGATAATCTGAGAAACTTTACCTGTAACTTTAGCCATTGTTCAAGTATTTATGCTATTAAGAATGTCATTAATTAGAAAAACAGCAGTTTGGAATGAATTGAGGCTGTTTTTTCGGCTGCAAAGATAGGATTTACTGCGTAAATGTGAAGGGATTTTGACCTTTTTATTCAAAGAAAAAGCACTTCCTTGAATGAAGTGCTTTTCCGGAATATTAAGGCATGGAATAATGGTCCTAATTCACGTACAAGCCTGTAAATTCTATAGGATCCACTTTCGGAAGATTGGAACCAAATTTGCTATTGATCACGTCCAGAATGGCATTGACCGCAGCGGCGTTCCCCCTTGGAGATGGGTGAACGCCATCTAAAGAAAAAGCCCCGCCGGTAACAAAATCACCCGTGATCACCGCGTCTCCTCCAATATTCAACCCTGTAGTCACCACTACGTCCAACAAGGCGTGTGCGTCGAAAAAACCAAGATCAAACTGTCCGGCCATCATCTCAATCGTTGTGTTATATGCAATTGTGGCATCGGCGACTGAAGATTGTTCCTGTGGAGTCAGTACCCAGCTATCATTCAGGGCCACCCCAACCCCATTTACACTTAACGGATTATTGGGGTCTGCCAGGGTCCCGATAAAGTTCCTGGCTGTAAGCACTAACAGATCGTCAGCGGTTGCCTGTCTCAACGATGGCAGACCCAAGGCCAACAGATCTGTAAGATCCTCATCTTCGATGACCACCGCATTGGTTGCGCTGGCTGCAAAACTAATGGTTCTTGCCGCCCTTTCTTCGGCGGAAATTAACGTGCCGGCCTCTGCCAGCAACAGCCCATTGTTATAATCTGAATATCCGTCGTTTACAGCCGCGGCCGTACCGGCATCCATCGGAATTGGATTGTAGGGAACCGTGTTAAAATAGGGGGTCACCAATACGTTGGGCACGTTGATCACAACCCCATCTGCGCCCGTCTGCGACAAAGCCTGCAAAATTCCTCCGTATACCTGTGCAAATACATTGGTATTTGTGATATCACTGCCCCCATAAGTCGCCGGATCTAAATTCCCGGTACTGTTGTGATCTTCTCCGGTACCCCCTGTTAATGCATAGGCAAGCACATCATTGGAACCGAGCCAAAGGGTGAAGAAGGTGGGTGACTGGGCAAGGACATCTTCCAATACCGAAGCATTCGGATCGGAGGCCATTCTTGCAAAGAATGGATTGGCCTGCCCGGATGGAACACCAGCAACATTGCCATACCCATTGGCCAGTAAATGGAAACTCTTTGCGCCTGGCACACCCATATTATTGTGCGGCCCTGCAACAACATTAGAAACCTCGGTAGTTGGCGTTCCCGTAACTGTTACAGGAACCTGGTTTACAGGGTCAAAAATAAACCTGTTAGGCGTAATTTGATTGCCCCCCAGAACCAACCCTCCAAGGTCATCGCTCATCAGGGGCTGACTAAAGGAGCCACCCCCCGCGAGGGCAAATTGATTAGCCAGGATATTTGCAAAGGAGGCTTCCTGACCTTTTACGTATAACCCCGCATCTGCAAACCCGGCGGTCACCGAATTTCCTATAGCCACATAGTTCGAGAAATCCGCCGAGCCGCTTGTGTAGGCAGGCGTCATTCCTGAGCCACCTGAGGAAGGTGCGGATACATCGGGTATGGCCAGTATATTATTGTCATCCGCAGAACATGCAACAGCAAATCCGGCTAATGCGATTATGGATAGTTTTATATATACATTTTTCATGATCGTAATTTTCTTTATTATTGATTAATGGTCCATGATACATAATACTGAGCGCCAATAGTACCGGCTCCCGGTGCACTTACATATTCTTCGCCGAGGATATTAGATCCTCCTACTTTGAAAATAGATTTGATGGCGGGTACGGTGAGGTTCACCTGTGCATCCACAATATTTCTAGAAGGGATAAACCCATCTGCAAAGGAGGACTGCCACAAATACCAATCATTCCATCGCCAGTTTACATTAAAACCAAAATTTTCAAAGAGATTCTGATTACCAAAAGAGGCCTTTACCTTGTGTTCCGGCGTATTGAAATTCGTTTCAAATCCGGGGTCGCTTCCTTCCGTAAAATCCAGTTTGGCATAGGTGTAATTAATCCCCAGGTCAAAATCACCAAACACTTTGGATGTCACACCAATTCCTCCTCCGTAAGAACTTATATCCGCCGTGGAATTGGTATAGGATTGAAATGCCTGAAAATCACCATTTTGCAATGCCAAAAGAGACAAGGCATTATCCCCCGCCTGTCCATAGAATGGTACGAGCACTGTTTTGTTGGAAATAAAATCATCATAGGAATTATAGTAGGCATTGAGATCAATGCTTAATTTACCAATGATCCCCCTGTACCCCACTTCATAGGCGGTAATTTGTTCAGGTTGTACCAGACCTACGTTGATGGCCCGGGGTGCCCCGGCTTCCACAGATTCTCTGGTAAACGCATTACTATACGCCAAACCTCCCGAAAGTTGAACACTCTGCATGCCGGTTAAGCCTTGCCCGGCAGTGCTCAGTAAAAGTTCGGGTGAAGTATACCTGTCCAGGTTGTCCGGAGCCGATCCGACTAATATAGCGAGGCCGGCGTTTAATCCAATAAACAGGTCCTGGGTAGAAGGATTTCTAAATCCGGTTTGGTAGGAGGCCCTCAGGTTATGCCTTTTGGCCTCATCCAGGGCATACACCAAAGAAATCCTGGGGGAAAAGAAGCCATCGAAAAATTCCGACTTGTCATACCTTACGGATCCGGTAAATTTTAATCGCTCTTCCAGCAATTGTTTTTGCAACTGAAGATAGGCCCCGTATTCATCGTAATTAATAGGTCCTTCATTATCCGTATAAATGGTCCCCTGGGAATTTAAAGAGTACTGGCGCCAGGATCCTCCCACCATAATATCGGCAAAATCCGAAGTAAGATGAGCAAGATTATAGTTGGCATCAACATGATAGATTTTTGAATTATCCTGAAATTTAGATCCGGTAGTCAGATCACCGTCTGCGGTAATACGTGCCAAAGCGCTGTTGAACTGTGGGGAACCGGGTGCAAAGCGTCCGGAATCGGCATTGGCCCTGCCGGCGGCATGGCCCTGTTCATCCGTCACCGCAGGATTTAAGAACCTGGCGGTAAGATATCCAAGTGCGTAGTCGGTAAACCACTGTACATCCCCTTTCCATGCCCTGTTAATATTAATGGCCGTAAAACGGGAGTCATATGAATTTCCCGCCTTTTCCGCGGTGGTGTAACCCCTTACGAAGAAATTATTATTGCGGATCTCCAATTTGTGCTGTTGCATAAAAAAGTCCTTGATAGAATATCTGTTGGCGCCCTGGTAAATAGTGTTGCCACGCCCCAGTTTAGAATTCCAAACAATTGCAAAATCATCCGCCCAAGGCTTGTAATGTAAACTAAAATCGGCCTTTAAGCTTTCCGCATCATAGTCTATCAGGTCGCGTTCCTCATATCCGGTACGCGTTATTCTGGCCGAGCCAAAATCGGTGGCAACCGGAATGGGCAGATTCTCTGCTGCTATCTGATCAAAATCAAGCGTAACCCCTACTTCATCACCGTAAATGTTTAACCCGTTATATGCTGGATCAGATCTGGTGCGTCCGGGACTGTCAAAATCGGTGTAATCCGTAGAAAACCACTCGGTCCCACTCAAAAATGAGACCGATGCCTTTATGGCGACCTGATCACTGAATGCGTGGGCAGCCCTGAAACCTACATCCACAAAATTATTGTCCCCTGCATTGGTGCTCGAGGTAATCCCTGTTTTTCCGTAAAAACTGATCCCCTGGTAATCGAAGGGATTCTTGCTCGTCATAAACATAATACCGTTGAAGGCATTTGCGCCGTACAGAGCTGATGAAGCCCCGGGTAGCAATTCAACGGTATTCACGTCCAGTTCGGACATGCCCAAAAGGTTCCCGAGCGGGAAATTAAGTGCGGGAGAGGAGTTGTCCATCCCGTCTACCAACTGCATAAATCTATTGTTCGCAAAGGTGGCGAAGCCCCTGGTATTCACCGATTTAAAGGTAAGGCTGTTGGTGTTCAGGTCAATTCCCTTGAGATTTTCCAAAGCGTCATAAAACGTAGGTGAAGCGGCGGATTGAATGGTTTTGATGTCCATGCGTTCAACGGTCACCGGGGATTCAAATATCCGTTCCGGTGTCCTGGAAGCCGAGATCACAATTTCATCCAATATCGTTTGTGCCTCGGAAAGGGTAACAGTCAGGGTTTGATTATTGGCTGTGATCTCCAACGTTTCCTCCGAATATCCGATACTTGTAAACCTCAACTGAAAAGGAGGCACCTCGGAAGTTTCCAAATTAAAATTTCCATCAAAATCCGTGGTTGTACCTATCGCTTTTCCAACTACAACAATGTTAGCTCCCGGGACAGGATCCCCATTCTCATCCGAGACGTTCCCACTAACAACGGTCTGTGCATAGGTACCTAAACCCACCAGAAGAAAGGATACAAAGAGTAATTTTCTCATTTTTTGTTTCATTAAATTAGTTACCAAGTCACTAGCAAGATACCGAATTTTTTAAACTGATCCGAAAAAACAGATAAAATTATGCATGCATAGTATATGTTAACTTTTCAATGCTCAGGGCCAATATTTTGGCACATTCCCATGAATGAGAACGGGCAAACACTTCAGTGTTTGCCCGCTTAAATCGCTCTTGTATTTAATTTACAGACTATTCTACAGTAACGGACTTTGCGAGGTTTCTCGGCTGGTCAACATTGCAACCCCTCATCACTGCAATGTGATAGGCCAGTAATTGCAGTGGGATCGTCGTCAATAGCGGGGTCAGGCTCTCTACGGTTTCCGGAATCTCCACCACATGATCTGCCAAATCCCTGACTTGCATATCGCCTTCTGTGACAATTGCAATAATTTTTCCCTTCCTTGATTTTATTTCCTGAATATTGCTCACCACCTTTTCATAATGGCCTTTATTGGTTGCAATTACAATTACGGGCATGTGCTCATCGATCAGGGCGATAGGGCCGTGTTTCATTTCCGCAGCAGGGTACCCTTCAGCATGTATATAACTTATTTCTTTTAATTTCAGGGCTCCTTCCAGGGCCACCGGAAAATTATACCCCCTTCCAAGGTACAGGCAGTTGTCCGAATCCTTGTATGCATCCGCCACGATTTCAATTAACGGATTAGACTCGAGAGCCCGTTCTACTTTGGCTGGTATGCTCTCCAATTCAATAAGATATTCATGAAATCTTGTCTCTGAAAACACGCCTTTCTCCTTGGCAAGTTTAAGGGCAAGCAAGGTGAGTACCGTAATTTGGGTGGTAAAGGCCTTTGTGGAAGCCACGCCTATTTCCGGACCGGCATGGGTGTAGGCTCCTGCATCAGTTTGGCGGGCAATGGAGGAGCCCACCACGTTGCATACGCCAAAAACAAATGCCCCCTTCTCTTTAGCCAATTTAATGGCTGCCAGGGTATCGGCCGTCTCTCCCGACTGGGAAATTGCTATAAGGACGTCCTTTTCCGAAATTACAGGATTGCGATAGCGGAATTCGGAGGCATATTCCACTTCCACTGGAATACGGGCAAGGTCCTCAAAAATATACTCGGCTACCAGGCCGGCATGCCAGGAGGTACCACACGCTACGATGATGATCCTGTTTGCATTCAGAAATCTTTCCAGATTCTCATCAACCCCGGCCATTTTAATGATCCCCTGATCAACCCGTAGCCGACCACGATAGGTGTCCTGAATTGCCCTTGGTTGCTCATATATCTCTTTTAGCATGAAATGGTCATACCCTCCCTTTTCTATTTCCTCCAAATTCATTTGAAGTTCCTGAACCATGGGGTAGGCAATGGCATCGTCCTTTATTTTTCTAAGCTTTATTTCCTTACCGTCCCTGATGATGGCCATCTCTTCATCCTCGAGATAAACCGCATTATTGGTAAACTCAATAAAAGGGGAGGCATCTGACGCGATAAAGAACTCATTTTCACCGATCCCAATGGCCAGCGGGCTTCCGAGTTTCGCCACCACGATCTCATTCGGTTTTTTCTTATCGAAAACCGCAATGGCATAAGCCCCCACTACCTGGTTCAGTGCCATCTGTACCGCTTTGCCTAATTTGACATCTTCCTTATTCTTTAACTCCTCAATCAGGTTAACCAAAACCTCGGTATCGGTGTCAGACACGAAAACATAGCCTCGTTTGTTCAATTCTTTTTTAATCGATTCATAGTTTTCGATAATACCATTGTGGATAATGACAAGATCGCCGGAATTGGAATAATGAGGATGGGAATTAACATCGTTGGGGACACCATGTGTAGCCCAACGGGTATGGCCGATGCCAAGGCTTCCGTTTAAAGGGATAGAATTCTCGGCCTTAATCTTAAGATCATCAACCTTTCCTTTAGTTTTTGAAAGGTAGATATCCTTCCCGTCATAAAGGGCAATCCCTGCACTGTCATACCCTCTGTACTCCAGGCGTTGCAATCCTTTCATGATAATTGGATACGCTTCCCTATAACCTATATATCCTACAATTCCGCACATGGAAAATCTGAATTATTTAATAGCAATAATAGACAAATTTACAAGAAGTAAAACGATTGCCACATTTTATAAGGTATACAACGAAATATTTCTTTGAGTGGTATAAAAAAACACTCTATTAATCGGTCTCAGTATAGAATATCTCGAGTTTGAGCTTTCTGTCTTCACTATCGGGCACACTACTGCCATAAAGCACTGTTCCAAGGGGACTTATTATGCTGCCAGACGGAAGATCCAGTTCTATGTTGCCGGCTAACATCGTATTGGAAGTAAGGCCAAGGCGAATGTCTGGGGTTATCGATAAACCAAGGGTAGCATTCGCTGAATCTCTTATAACCAAATTGTTGATGTGGTCGGTAATGCGCACCGTATACTTTACTCCCATGTCATCAACTTTCTCAACAAACCCGTCATAGTTTA
>DATGCB010000077.1:0-5022 GCA_035312365.1 Eudoraea sp.
CAGTCCCGGGGGAAGGTCAAATTCTTCGCGGAGGAGGCCGTTTTCATCTTCCACAAACACGCGGATTCCTTCCAGATCACCGAGGGCCGTGGAAACCGACTTGCTGGTACTGCCATCCACAAATTGCAGGTTATCATACTCTGCCGTGTTGAGGACAAAGGCCTTTTTATCTTCCTTGTTTTTAAAAGTGGTCATATTTCCGATAATGGAGATCTCGAACCCCCCCAGGGGCTTTGCATCTGCCGAATTATACCAGCTTCCGGAAATGCTATAAATGGAAGCCTCGGAAACCGGCGACAGGTAATCATTAGTGAAGCGTTCCGCATCATCAATACCGGCTGCCAATAATTCATTAACGTTCGACTGTGCAAAAGATACAACACTGTAACATGCCGCAATAAAAAATAGAATAGCTCTCATTTTGTAAGATTTTACGCCAAAAATAATTCGTCCCGCGGCGCGGGACGAATTTTTGTTGTGTAAGTGCTATTTCTTATGCATCAATGTTCGCGTAAACGGCATTTTTCTCAATAAACTCCCTTCTTGGGGGTACTTCGTCCCCCATCAGCATTGAAAAGACCCTATCTGTTTCTGTGGCATTGTCTATGGTAATCTGCCTAAGGGTCCTGAACTCGGGGTTCATAGTTGTATCCCATAATTGTTCGGCATTCATTTCACCAAGACCCTTGTACCGCTGTATGCTTACGCCCCCGCTATAGCTGTTCGCAATTTCATCCCGTTCCTTGTCGTCCCAGGCATATCGCTTTTTATTACCCTTCTTTACAAGGTACAGGGGCGGGGTGGCAATGTAAACGTGGCCCCCTTCGATCAACTCGCGCATATAGCGGAAGAAAAAAGTGAGTATCAGTGTTTCAATATGGCTCCCGTCAACATCGGCATCACACATGATTACCACCTTGTGGTAACGTAGTTTTTCAAGGTTCAGCGCCTTGCTATCTTCTTCGGTCCCGATGGTTACCCCCAGTGCAGTGTATATATTCTTTATTTCCTCATTCTCAAAAACCTTATGTTGCATGGCCTTTTCCACGTTAAGGATCTTCCCGCGCAGGGGAAGAATGGCCTGAAAATTCCGGTCCCGTCCCTGCTTGGCCGTGCCCCCGGCAGAATCTCCCTCTACCAGAAAAACTTCGCAAAGGGAAGGATCCTGTTCGGAACAGTCGGATAATTTACCCGGCAGGCCACCAATACTCATGACGGTTTTCCGCTGCACCATCTCGCGCGCTTTTGTAGCGGCATGACGCGCCTGGGCCGCCAGGATAACCTTCTGGACGATCACCTTGGCATCTTCAGGGTGTTCTTCAAGGTAGTTGGTCAACATCTCGGAGACAGCCTGGCTTACAGCTGCTGATACTTCCCTGTTGCCAAGTTTGGTTTTAGTTTGCCCTTCAAACTGGGGCTCCGCGACTTTTACTGAGACGATAGCCGTCAACCCTTCCCTGAAATCATCTCCCTGGACCTCAAATTTCAGTTTATCGAGCATTCCCGAGGCATCTGCATATTTCTTAAGCGTAGTGGTCAACCCACGCCTGAAACCGGAAAGGTGGGTCCCCCCCTCATGCGTATTGATATTGTTTACATAGGAGTGTAAATTCTCCGTGTAGCTGTTATTATAGATCATAGCTACCTCCACGGGAATATCATTTTTCTCCCCTTCCATTGCGATCACATTCCGGATCAATGCATCCCTGGTACCGTCCAAAAAGCGGACAAATTCCTTTAAGCCCTCATCCGAATAAAATTTTTCGGACACGAATTCACCTTCCTCATCCTTTTGGCGCTTATCCGTGATGGTAATGGTTACCCCCTTATTTAAATAGGAAAGTTCCCTCATTCTGTAGGCCAGGGTCTCATAACTGTATTCAATGGATTGGGTAAAAATGGCCTCATCGGGATGGAAGGTGACCGTAGTCCCGCGTTCCGTAGTCTCTCCTATGCTTTTAACAGGATAAAGCGCCTTGCCCCGTTCGTATTCCTGTTCCCATATTTTACCGTCCCTGTGGACCGTAGCCCTCAAATGGTTAGAAAGGGCGTTAACAACGGATACTCCTACTCCATGGAGACCCCCGGAAACCTTGTACGAATCCTTATCGAATTTACCTCCTGCCCCTATCTTGGTCATCACCACTTCCAACGCAGAAACACCTTCTTTTTTATGAAGATCCACCGGTATTCCCCGCCCATTATCTTTCGTGGTAATCGAATTGTCTTCATTGATTATAACACTGATCGTATCACAATGGCCTCCCATGGCCTCATCAATGGAGTTATCCACCACTTCATAGACCAGGTGATGTAATCCTCTTACGCCAACATCGCCGATGTACATCGACGGACGCTTACGCACGTGTTCCATGCCTTCAAGGGCCTGTATACTGTCCGCAGAATATTTGTTTTTTTGTGATTCGTTGATCTTATCAATCCCTTTTACTTGACCTACCTCGACGTCTTTTTTTGCTTGTTCGCTCATGGAATCAATACCTTGTTTTAAGTAATAAAATTACAATCCCGCAAATATAAGGAATACCCTATGAAATATGGGATTATAGCATGTTTTAAGACACTAAGTTATCAACATTTTTTGTGGAAAATATACTCCTGTAATTTGCCTGAAATAAATTTTTAATTACCGGAAATAAACGAAAAACACCACTTCGGTGGCTATCGAAATCTTCAGGGAAGGCCGACCGTTGTGATCCAAGCCAAAGAAGCACCTTTAAAAGGTGCTTCCTAAGGACTAATTAAACTAAAAAATGACCTGCAATTACTTGCAGGAGAAACAGAATTTTATGTTCTAATACCGGTTCATATTACTTTATATAGGCATCATCATGAACCATGGCAACAGCCCTGCCAGATGGGTCGTTCATATTTTTAAAGGCCTCATCCCATTCCAAAGCGATTTTGGTGCTGCAAGCCACGGAAGGCTCCTGTGGTACACTCAGGGCTGCGGCATCGCTTGGAAAATGTCCTTCAAATATAGACCGGTAATAATATTCCTCTTTGGAGGTTGGCGTTTGAATGGGAAAACGGAAACTGGCATTGGTCAATTGCTCATCCGTCACCTCTATCTGTACTAATTCTTTCAGGGTATCGATCCAACTATAGCCAACACCGTCGGAGAACTGTTCTTTTTGGCGCCATGCCACACTTGCGGGCAACATATCCTCAAATGCCTTCCGCACCACCCATTTTTCCATTCGCTCTCCGTTGATCATCTTATCTTTAGGGTTAATGCGCATAGCCACGTCCATAAATTCTTTATCCAGAAAAGGAACGCGTCCTTCAATGCCCCATGCGGCCAGTGACTTATTTGCCCTAAGGCAGTCGTACATATGCAGTTTATTCAATTTACGAACGGTCTCCTCGTGAAATTCCGTGGGATTCGGTGCCTTGTGGAAATACAGGTACCCGCCAAAGAGCTCATCAGCACCTTCTCCCGACAACACCATTTTAATACCCATACTTTTGATTACCCTGGCCATGAGGTACATGGGTGTTGAAGCACGTATGGTGGTGATGTCATACGTCTCAAGGTTGTAGATCACATCTTTTATGGCATCCAATCCCTCCTGTATGGTAAATTTAATTTCGTGGTGCACGGTCCCGATATGATCAGCGACTCTGCGGGCGGCAGCAAGATCCGGAGAACCTTCCAACCCAACGGAAAAAGAATGCAATTGGGGCCACCAGGCCTCTTTTGTATCATCCGATTCAATGCGTTTCTGGGCATATTTTTTTGCGATAGCGGAGGTCACAGAGGAATCCAATCCTCCGGACAATAATACGCCATATGGGACATCAGACATCAGCTGCCGGTGCACGGCTGCTTCCAGGGCTACCCGAATAGATTTTATACTTGTTACATTCTCCTTTACGGCATCGTATTCCATCCAGTCCCTTGTATACCATTTTTTAAGTTCCCCGTCCCCGCTCTGCAAATAGTGTCCGGGAGGGAACAATTCTATTTTCGTACAGGTACCTTCCAAAGCTTTTAATTCGGAGGCCACGTAGAATGTACCATTCTTATCCCACCCGATGTAGAGTGGAATAATCCCCATATGATCCCGGGCAATGAAATATTCGTCCTTTTTGGAGTCATAGATGGCAAAACCAAAGATTCCATTCATTTCATCTAAAAAATCAACCCCTTTTTTCTGGTACAGTGCCAAAATAACCTCACAATCGGACTCTGTGCTAAACGTATAGCTCCCATGAAACTGTTTTCTAAGTTCCCTGTGGTTATAAATTTCCCCGTTAGCGGCCAGGACCAGGGTTCCGTCTTCGCTATACAGGGGTTGCTTACCGGAGGCCGGATCCACAATGGCCAACCTTTCGTGTGCCAGAATAGCCTTATCATTGGAATAAATACCACTCCAGTCCGGGCCCCTGTGTCTCACTTTTTTTGACATTTCCAATAATTGAGGCCTCAGGATCTCGGTACTTTCCTTCACATCAAATGCACATACAATTCCGCACATATCACAAATTTATATCAATTAGAAAGCAAAGATGGGCGAATACTTAATATAATAAAACATTTAAATCATTATTAATTACAATCAAGTCATGGTACTTCATATTTTATAATATATTGTAATCATTTGATAATATTCCCCGGAGCAAATCGAATGTTTTGTAAGTCGGGCAAATTTTAACGACTTTTTATAAGAAATACACTCAAAAACGGCTTAGTTTTAACAACATATTTTAGGCAACCGTATTATTACACTGAACACAGTTTTATTACGGGCCGGCCAGCCGGTGGTTTCCAGATTGTCTTTCCGGGGACGTCCGGGATTGGGACATTATTTAATTAACTTAAAATTTTAAACAGATGAAAAAACTATTAACGCTTGCAACCCTGGCATTTGCCCTTGTGTTCACCACAGAAGCAACGTCTCAGGAATTTGGCGGCCTGGATAAGAGTCCGGCAGACATCGCTGCATTCCCATTGAGCTCCAGGGTTTCCGACAAACTCGTAAAAATAACCTATAGCCGTCC
>DATGCB010000078.1:0-7195 GCA_035312365.1 Eudoraea sp.
TACCGTAAAAACAAAAAGGGTTTCAACCAATATCCTATAGGACTGAAAATAAATGATCCAGGATTCCGGAATACTGTTTATCCATTTTTCATTCCTGTTGCGATACAGAAATATTCCAGTGAAGATAAAGGAGGGTAAAATAAATGCCAATGCAAAGCGGGGTGGGAAATCGTAGGTCTTTAAAATACCAGATGATGCTATTGTGAAGATCAGCAATTGCCACAGGAGCAAGCCAATGACCAGCGTGATTTTATCCTTTTTTATATTGGAACTGGAATCCTCAATGGCCTTAAAACCGATGATCATTAGAAATAAGACGGTGGCAGCAGTTAACCCTATATACGATATTTTAAGCCACATGTCTAATCCGCATTTAATTCGGCGATGCTTTGACCCTGGCGCACGGACAGGGAATTGAGTTTCCCCTTTTCAAAAATCAGGAGGACGGTTGAACCGCCATAGGCGAAATGACCCAGTTTTTCGCCTTTGTACACTTTTTGTTCTTTCCCGGTTTCTATGTTCCGGAACCGATCCTCAAATACCACTGAACCAACGGTCTGCAGGCCAATGGGGATCATGCCAACCAACCCGTGCTGCCTTGTCTTAATGATAAAGTAGCCATGCCTGAAATTTTCGAATACGCTGTAATCCTTGCTATATCCCGGATTCCCCCTGTTTACCATATCCAAAATATCGGGCATCCCAAATAGCCGATCACCTACCTCTTCCCGGGATTCAACGATCATCCCCGAGACCGGAGCGTGATAATGGTGGTAATTATGCGGCATAAGGAAAACGGCCAGGGCCGTACCTCCGATAAATTTTTCTGCATATTCTGAAGAATTCAACAGGGCATTAAGACTCATGGTCATTCTGCCTTTCATGGGAATTTCACTATCGATTCTCAGTTCATTGACAATCATATTTACAACCCCGTCCGCCGGTGAAACAAGAACCGATTCGTCATTCATTCCGTCAATAACCCGTGCCCCCGGTTTGAGGTCTCGCGTAAAAAAAGCATTAAAGGATCTGAATCCGTTTTCGGGCAATACAAAGTCATCATTCTTCAGGGTGGGATCTGCAAGCCATTCGCCAAGCACCCTGGCCGAGGCCGGGCTGTCCATAAACCTTCCCCGTTCCTCAATAAAATAGAGAGACCAGCTTAGCCCGGGTTCTTCCAGAATAAACTTCATGCCCTGGGGATTGTCGTAGTATAACATGGAAAATTCAATGATACGGTCCAGTCCATTGTGGGTATTGGGTAGAAAGTAGAACCATTCATTCATAAATTCGTATAAGTCATGCACATCCTTATTTTTCCAGGGATTTGGAGTGCCGTCTTTTGGATCTTTTAGATTCTGAAACATAGCGTCCACCGTATTCCTGAATTCCTGATGCGCTGTATACAATTGCTTCAGCTTTAACACCGGAGGGCAGTCTTTCTGCGCAAATACCCTGCCGGTAAGGAGAAGGCATAAGGATAAGACCATCCAAATTCCCAATCTTGTCTTCTTCATTGGTTATGATTGTTAATAGCAATTCTGCTCTTTGCCCGGGTGGGGGGGAGATCAGGAAAATATGGGATTAACCGGAGATCTTACGGGCAGGTATCTTTTAATATACAGGGTTGCCTGGGTTCATTGTTTTCAAGGGATCAAAATATTGCGGCAAAATAACAATATCTCAATTAGTCCGCACCGGATATTGTGCTACATAGTATCACTGGTCCGGACCTAACTGAGGAGATGGGGACAGGGGTCCATTTCCCGCCCGGTGAGCAGTCTCTTTTAAGACCTTACCGGGAGATAAATATCGTTCTTTGATTATATTGATATGTCTTCGTTCATGTCCTGCCAGATGGTAGGCCAGGGCCCTCACCGTTCTTTTGTTCCTATTTCCGACGGACATGCCGCTCCTTAAAAAG
This sequence comes from Eudoraea sp., assembly GCA_035312365.1. GTDB lineage: Bacteria > Bacteroidota > Bacteroidia > Flavobacteriales > Flavobacteriaceae > JAFMPW01. The sequence continues at coordinate 1,925 of DATGCB010000078.1, forward strand.
GCTTCCTCCGGTAAATTTTCAAATAGTGTGATCGTTGCTTTTCGTACAGCTCTGTACTCTTCAAAAATACTTTTCAGACTTCTTTCATTTGCTTTGGAATAGACGGCATAATCATCCTGTTCAAAACCGTGCAGAGGTGTGGCGTCATTTCTTGCATATCGCAGGGCCCGGTATGAAAAAATTCGCTCGTCGTCGATAAGGTGTACAAGAATTTCCTTGATGGTCCATTTCCCAGCCTGATAGCGGTAGTACAATTTCTCCTCCGGTAATGAATAGACTAGTTCTTCTATTTCGTCCGGGCTATCCTTCAAATATTCAAGGACCCTTCCGTCATCGGCCATTAAGTCCATGTAAATATGTGAATAGGCCGGAAACTCGTCCTCAGCTGGTTTTTGGATTGCCCTCATGTCGTATCGTTTTATATTCAATGTTTGTAGTTTTGTGCCCAATTCTTTGCCCAAAGGCCCAGGGGTTCCAACAGCCTGAATAACTCTTTACCATCTGTGGTGAGATCATAGCCACCCATGGTCCTTTCTATGATATCGGCCTTTGCCAATTCTTTAAGCCTTTTGTTCAGGGTTGTCGGTGAAATATTCTCGCAATACTCCTGAAGTTTCCGGAACGTGCTCGGCCCGTTGTTTAAGTGCCAAATGATCCCCATGGACCAACTGCGGCCCAGCAAATCGAATATGACCATGATAGGCTGGCCGGTCCTGGAGCCGCGAACAGGTTTTCCAGGTGTCGGATGTGTACTGTAACCCAATTTACTACGTTTTACGTAGCAAAGCTACATATTATGTAGTAAAAAAACAAAAAAATAATCTGCCCGCCTATATTTTTTTATAATTGTGTTTTGCTCCTGGGAGTGCCGGACCAACGAATCCCCGGTCGTATTGATTAATCGGATGATAAATGCAGGAAGCAGGACAAGCCCCGGGTGTTTCCAATAGGTCAATTGGCTTATTCTTCTTCCTCAGAACTCCCTTCGTCGGCAGCATCTTCGGTTTCCTCCTCTTTGTTAAGTTTATTTTCCAGGATATTCAGCTTCTTTAATTTGGCCTTCCAGGTGCCCAGGGCCTCTTTATGTCGTTCAATATTTTGAACCACTTCCTGTACCAGGGGGCTATCCTCCGACGCATCTGAAAAAAACTGCAGATTATTCTCAAGTTGCCGTACCTCATTTTTACTTTCGTCGATCATACGTCGTATAAAAATTCGTTCGTCATTGATGGCCCTATCATTATCCGATTTTGCCAATTGATGAATTTTGTTACCGTATTTCAACAATTCGGATTCCTGCCTGCTAAGATCCAGTTTTCTGCACAAGGCGTCGAGAATTTTATTGAACTTAACATTGATGCTTTTTTTATTGAAGGGAACCCTGCCGTATGATTTCCATTCTTCGATTAAGGCTTTGATGTTGTCCAGGTCTTTTTCCTTATTGCCGCTGAGTTCAAAGGCCCTGAGTTTTTCAATACAGGCACTTTTCTTCTCATAATTTTCACCCTCTGCCTTATGTGCTTTGTTTTTTAAGGCATGGAGCCTGTCAAAATAATGATTGCACGCATTTTTAAATTCTTTCCAGATCTTATCGGAGTACTTTCTCGGCACATGCCCTATACGCTTCCATTCCCCTTGTATGCGTTTCATTTCAGGGGTTACTGAATCCCAGTCCTCACTGTCTTTAAGGGAAACCGCAAGATCCAGAAGCGCCCTTTTCTTATCCAGGTTTTCCTGTTGCTCCTTCTTCTGGTTTTTATAGTAGGCATTCTTATTCCGGTTAAAACTGCGAACCGCCTCCTTGAAGGACGCCCAGGTTTCTTCATTATTCTTTTGGGGGACTTTTCCGGCTTTGAAAAAGCTGTCGCGCAGGGATTCTATTTCCCTTATTTGTTGTTGCAGCGCCCGGTGGTTGTTGGCAACATTTTCGGCAATTGTCTTTATTTTTTCAATGATTTCGTTCTTTTTTACCAGATTTTGCTCAAATACCTGTTCCAGGTCCTTATAGTAGTCCTGTCTTCTTTGGTGCATGGCCTTGGTGGCATTGCTGAACCTATCCCAGATGGCATCACGATGCTCCTTGCCTACGGGGCCAATATCTTCCTTCCATATTTTATGCAGGGATTGCAATTCGCGAAATGCCTTGCCCAGATCTTCTTCATTTACCAGTGCTTCCGCACGTTCCACGATCTTTTGCTTTTCTTCAAGATTGTGCTTAAAATCCAGATCGCGAAGTTCTCTGTTGAGGTGTAAAAAATCATAAAAGATTTCAATATGATGGTGATAGGTCCTCCAAACATCATTGTAACTGTTGCGCGGCACAGGCCCGGCATTTCGCCAGCGTTCCTGGATATTTTTAAAGTTTTTATACGTAGTATTGATGTCCTCCTCAACATTCACCAACCCTTTCAATTCTTCTATGATCTGCTGGCGGTTAATCAGGTTGGCCTTTAAATTCTGTTCCAGGTTCTTGTAGTACTGATTTCGTTTTTCCCTGTAATCCGTATATACTTCGTTAAATTGCCTTTTGGTGACCGAATTATACCTGAAGTCTACTTCATTGCCGCCATTACTTATAAATTCTTCCTTCTTATGTTCAATGAATTCCTGGAATTTTAGGTCGAATTCGTATTTAATTCCCTCAACGTGCCTCTTAATTGCCTGGACCTTTTCATTACGTACCAAACGCTGAAGTTCACCCACCAAATTTTCTATGGACAGTGAATGGTAGTCCAGGATCGGTATATGGTGTCTGCGATGATTGTCCTCATCTTCGGCATCCTCCGCATTGGATTCTTCAATTTCTTCAATGACATCATCCCCGGCATCTTCGGTTGCCCGGTCGGTCTCGTTCTTTTGGGTTTCAGTCTCAATTTCAGTGCTTTTCTCTGAATCTGGTGCAATTTCAGTAGTTTCTGAATTTTCTTCACCCCCTACATTATCCTGTAGTTTACGGTCTTTCTCTTCCAACATTTTATGAAAGTTTGTCTATCTACATCCCTTCGGAATTCTACTGTAAGATACTAACAACCCTGTTAACGTCAAAGCGTATGAAACTTCTTTTTAAGGATCTGTGGCAAATCCTTCAGGATGTTTTCGTAATTCTTACCCCGCTTCCCTGCAAGGATTCTCTAGGAATGCCAGATCTCCCAGGCCTTTTCTGCCTGATGTTCGAGCATTTTTCGGCCGTTGGAAATGATGGCGCCCCTTTTGTTGCCTTCTTTGAGAAATGCTGTTTGGTCAGGATTGTAAATGAGATCGAAGAGGATGTGTTTGGGTGTTATCAACTCGTAGGGAATATCCGGTTTACGGCGAACATCGGGGAAGGTACCCAGGGGTGTGCAATTAATTATAATGGTGTATTCTTTTAAAACGGGCTGCTTTAGTTGATCATAGGATAGCTGAATGTCCGAGGGTCTCCTGGATACGGATTTTGATGGGATCCCCAAATCTTCGCATACAAAGGCAATCGCCTTTGAGGCCCCTCCTGTGCCCAGGATCAAAGCTTTTTTGTGATTTGGGGTTAAGAGGGGTAACAGCGCTTTCTCAAATCCATAGGCATCTGTATTGTATCCTTTTAATCCCTTATCTGACAGCTTTATGGTATTAACTGCGCCTATGGTAGCCGCCCTTGGGTCTAAATCATCGAGATAGCGGATCACCGCTTCCTTATAGGGGATGGTTACATTCAGTCCTTTTAATTGCGGTCTTGTTTTGAGGAGGGTTTGAAAATCTTCTATCCTCTCCAGGTCAAAATTTTCATAACTGTGATCTGTCAGCTCCAGATCCTTAAATTTTTGGGCAAAATAAGCCCTGGAGAATGAATATGAAATATTCCTCCCGACCAAACCGAACCTATTTTGTTTGTTTCCTTCTTTTACCATACCAATCCAGGCCCAGTAATACAAAGATCCCCAATGCGATAAGGGCTATGGCCCACCACGTTTCGGGATTCCCAATTTCCGGGAGATAGCGTTCGTAATTCCTGATGATCTTGTCTCCGTTAGAATCCAGGGCAGGCAGTCCCAGATCGTCCATCACAAAGATCGTTTTTTTCCATGGCCAAACCACCCCGAGCGAACCGGTAATAAACCCTATGATCACGGCCGTGGTCAGGTGTTTAAAATGCTTTAAAACATAGCCCAGGATATGTGAAAGTGATACCAGTCCGGTTGCCGAACCCGCTGTAAAAACCGCGAGAATCGCCAGCGTATTTAAACGCCCGGGATTTTGTACAAAACTAAAATCCCCTGAAAGGACTTCCGCAAAGGTATCGTAAAGTGCATTCACGGAATCTACCAGGAGCAGCACATAATTACCCAGCAGGATCAGGATAAAAGATCCCGAAAGCCCGGGCAGTGTCATTCCGGAAACACTTATGATGCCGCATAAAAAAATAAATAAGAGATTGTCATTTTCCGTGGCCGGATTTAGAAAACTGATGGAAATACCTGCTACAAACCCGAGAAAGCCTGCGGGGATTGTCTTGCTGTTCCAGTGTTTAAAATCCTTTGCGATATAATAGATAGAACCAATGATCATTCCAAAAAAAGCTGCCCAGACAAAGAGCTCCTTTTTGTCCAGGAAATAATCGAGGAGCTTGGAAACACTGAAATAACTGACCAGCATCCCAAAGATCAATAAGGTTAGAAACTGGCCGTTTATATAGCGGTAAAAACTTCGGAACCTGCCATTAACCAGCAACTTAAAAGCTTTCAGATTTATTTTTTGCAACGAATAGATGAATTCTTCGTAAAATCCCACTACAAAGGCCACAATACCTCCCGAAACCCCGGGTACTTTGTTAGCTGCGCCCATACAGAGCCCTTTAATGACCAAAAAAATCTTGTCCAAAAATGTTCGAGGCTGATGCATGGAAAGTTATATCTTCTTTTTTGAGGCTGATTTTTCCAGGATAAAAATAAGCGAAAAACCAAGGATACCCATTAAAATAGCCATTAGTATTTGGTTGTCTCCCTCAAAGGAAAAGGGCGAAATATTTTCATCAATGACAATCACCTTCTTACCCAGGGTCCTGGATTCCAAAACCTTTTTCCAGGGCCATATTTTATTGAGAGAACCAAGAATAAAACCTGTTAACACGGCAAGGGTGATATTTTTATAATGATCAAACATCCATTTTAATAGCCTTGCAAAACCCAAAAGGCCAAAAATAACCCCTGCGGTTACAATCAAAAGAATTTCAAAGTCTTTTTCATCCACAGCATCCAAAACCGTTTTGTACGATCCTAGCAAGACCAATATGAAAGA
>DATGCB010000079.1:0-11833 GCA_035312365.1 Eudoraea sp.
GCTTTCGGCAGCCCGAACACCTTTCCCAACTCCCTGATGACCCCCCGTTCCTTAAAGGTAACATAAGTACCCAGCAACCCTACATGCTCAAACCGGTCAAAAATATACCGGGTCATTTCTTCCCGGTCCTTCCAGGAAAAATCGATGTCAAAGTCGGGCGGATTGGCCCGGTAAAGGTTCATGAATCGCTCAAAATACAGGTCGAGTTCTATGGGGTCCACATCGGTGATCCGAAGCAGGTAGGCTACAATGCTGTTTGCGCCACTCCCCCGCCCCACATAAAAAAACCCCTGTTTTCGGGCATAGGAAACAATATCCCAGTTGATCAGAAAATAGGAAACAAACCCTTTTTCCCTGATGAGATCCAGTTCTTTTTGAAGCCGGTCATAGATGGTACGGCCGGGGTTTTCGTAGCGGTAAGGCAGTCCTTCATGACAAAGGCGCTCTATCATGGCTTCGTCTTCCGCCCTGGTAGCATTGTAAGACTGTAAATTCTGTGGTTTCCGGTTCTTTGAAAAATCGAAATGGATACTGCAGGAATTCATGAGCCGTTCCGTGTTTTCCAGAATAAAGGGATACTCGGAAAAGGCGGTTGCCAGATTTTGAACGGAAAACATTTTTTCTTCTTCCCCGGCTTGCTCTTCCCGCGGAAGCTTGCTCAGCAGCATGTTGTTATCAATGGCTCGCAAGAGACGGTGTGCATTAAAGTCGCGCTTATTTCTAAACGTCACGGGTTGCAATACCAGCAGTTTGTCTTTTTGCTCTTTCAGCCTGGAGAATGGCAATCGTCTGAGATCGGCCAGGGAAACCCCTATGAATTCGTGGTCGTCAAATACGGTTTGATCGTTCTTTACTACCGTTTCAAACGGATACACTACATAGGCATTTTTAAAATGCGGGGGCCTGGGAGGCAATGCCTTATCCTCGTGCAGGTGTTCGGACAGGAAGGCGTTCAGTTCCCGGTAGCCTTCATTGTTTTTGGCAATGCCTACAAAGCAATGGCTTACTCCATTTCTAAAGTCGATCCCCAAAATAGGGGTGATCCCATATTCCGGGGCTTTCCGTACAAAATTGAGGGCCGCGGAAGTGTTGTTGATATCGGTGAGTGCCAGGTGTGTTACATGGTTTTCCCGGGCCAATTGCAGAAGTTCCAGCTCCGAAAAAGTGCCGTAGCGAAGGCTGTAATATGTGTGGCAGTTGAGATACATATATCTGTATAAATTCCAGGTACCAAATTCCAGGTATCAAATATCAATCTAGGTGTAAATCTTTTAAAAGCCTGAGCCAATACTGAGCTTCTTTAGCCTCTTTTCCCGCAATCTTAATTCTCTTTATAAAATCTTTATTACCCAGATTTTCATTAGCTTCAATATAATCTGCCCCTACTGACCCGGAAGCTTTTACGAGTTGTCCTCCATCCTCAATATTGTTTATAGTCTTAACCAGCGTCTTCACAAAAAAACGACCATCTCTTGCAAACAAATATGTTCGATCTTCCAGATTATATACTTTTTCTTTCTTCATATTTTTTGGAATTTGGTACCTGGAATTTGTTATTGTTTTCGATGAGCAAGCACAATCGGCGGTTGCCCGTTAAACGGATTATGCATTCTGCCAATGGTTTTTGCCCCCATGCCTGAGGCCCGTAGCACACTCTTGTCCCCATAACGCTCCCGGATACCATCCATGGCCGCATACAGGTTCAGGGCTTCTTCCGTATCTTCAAAAAGGTCGATCTGGTAATTGCCCGGCACCAAATGACTGAACTTTATCCCCACCAGGCGAACCAATAGCCTTCTGTTGTATAAAACCCTGAACAGTTCCAGAATTTTAGGGATCAGGATATGGTCCGCACTGGTGTACGGGATCCGGAGTTGTTTGGAATATGTGTTAAAATCCGAGTACCGGATCTTCACTGCAATACAGGCCGTAAGCCTTTCCCCCCTCCGCAACTGATAGGCCAGATTCTCTGCCATGGCAATAAGAATTCCCTTTAGCTTTACCACATTGATCGTATCCTTGTCAAAGGTGCGCTCGTTGGAAATGGATTTCCGTTCGCAAAAGGGAATTACCGGGGTGTTGTCTACCCCGTTCGCCCGTTTCCAGATGACCGTACCGTTCTTGCCCAATACCCGTTGCATAAGGTCCACCGGCATTTCCTGTACGGTCTTTACCTGTCTCAGCCCCAGATTCCGAAGCGTTTGGTAGGTTTTATCCCCCACCATGGGGATTTTTTTAATGGACAGCGGGGCCAAAAAGGGTTTTTCATACCCAAAATCCACCTTCAGCTGGTTGTTGGGCTTGGCCTCGTTGGTGGCTACTTTGGAGACCACTTTATTGACAGACAGGCCAAAGGATATGGGCAGGCCTGTCTCTTTCATGATCTTTCTCCTGAGTTCCGAAGCATAATGGTAGCAGCCAAAAAAGCGGTCCATCCCCGAAAGGTCGGCGTAAAATTCATCGATGCTCGATTTCTCAAAAACCGGTACCTGCTCCCTGATGATCTCGGTGACCACATCGGAATGCTTACTGTACGTCCCCGCATTCCCTTTGATGGTTATGGCCTCCGGGCAGAGCTCCCTGGCCATTTTCATAGGCATCCCTGAATGAATCCCATAGCCGCGGGTCTCATAACTGCATGCAGCCACTACCCCCCTGTCGCTGAGGCCGCCAACGAGAATGGGTTTGTTCTGCAGCCTGCTGTCTAACAGCCGCTCAACGGATACAAAAAAAGTATCCAGATCGAGATGTAGAATGGTCTTTTGCATGAGCTATCCCAAAAATTAATGCCTGTTCCAGACAAAACAGGGTTTCACTAAAAGGGATAGCTAATATATGGAATATTTCCAATATTTTGGAATATTTCCTAATATGATAAATAAAAAATTAAGGGGTAGTATCTGCCCTGGTTACGCCCTGGTGTCCCTGGCCGGGGCAAAGGGCCACGGGGGGCCTATCCCCCCCGGGTATTATGGACGGGAAATACCGTTGGGCGGTGATGGTAATGCTTTTTTTAATTCGCGTATTTTCCCGGCAACCGAACCTTTTTCCCCAAGCCGGATAACCCCAAGTATGACCCTTGCAATAAAGCCCGGTTTGGTAATAATATTCATTTTTTCCGTTATTTTTTGATCCCGGGCTGCAATCAGAGAATCCAATTCCTTATCGGGTAAATGAGCCAGGCTCTTTGCAAACATCCAGGCTCCATCCCTGGCCAGTTCCATGCTAAAATCGATCAGAAAATCATCCACATTCCTGGTTTTTTGCAAGATCTTTTTCAGGGTGGGCCAGACCCTTGAGAGATCATCCTGGACCTCATTGACCAATGACGCCAGAATTTCATTTATCCTGTTAAAGTCGTCCTCCAGGTCACCCAGGTTTTTATTCTTTGAAATTTCTGCGGCAGCAATCCCCAGATCGAGATTTATATGAGCATTTATGCCCACTAACAAGTGTTGTAAAACAACAGGCCAATAATTTTTTGAAAGTGTAAAAGCGGTCTGCCAGGAAGTAGTAACCGGTTCGTTCTTTTGGTAGTCATAGTACGCCTGTAAATACCGCTTAGCGAAAACGACATCCAACGTTCCCATTCTGTCCCCATCGTTAAAAAAATTGGTCTCAATCCCTTCCTTAACTTTTATCGTCACCTTTTGATAAAGTACAGCAAAGTATCCCAGTGGGTTATTGTTGGCCTCAGATTCCAAAATGATATTCCCCAGGATGGCGATAATTTCATCAATGGTCTTTATTTCCTCTAATTTCATTTCGTACGATCAATAACTGATATCATCCCTGAATAGGGAGCAATAGATCATCTGGTTAGTTTTAACCCGGGAAAGGACTTATTCCCCGTCCTCCACTGCTGCGACCAGTTGCCCCATACTGGCTTCGAAGGTGGCCTCCCTTACATCCAGGCATAAGCTGTCCCGAAGCTTTCCAACAATACCGTCCAGGTTACTCCGCAGCGCCAGCAAACGGGAATTCTGGCTGTTCAGGTCCCTGGTGTCTAACATTTTTTTGTGGTATTCAGGGATCAGGTCCTGGTTGGCTTTGATCTGTTTGTCGATCTCATCAATGGCCTTTAAGGTATACCCCGTTTGAAAGAAATCATCATCCAGGTAACAGGCGATGAATTTTTTGCGCCGGGAATAACGCTCCTGGAAAAAGGTATCCACCGTTTCCATAGCCACCCAGGCCGATGTTAAACTTTCGTTGGAAACCAGGGAAACAGTAACCGTGGATTCCCGGATAGATTTTTCGATAAACGCTTTTATATCATCCCCTGCGCGCATATCCTCTTGGTCAATGATCACTTCAATTTCGGCATTTTCAAGGGCTTGCTGTATTTTTTTTGCGATTTCACTATTGCTATGATTGTAGGAAATAAAAACCTTGGGATCCATGATAATAGGGATCCCTTCCTGATCGTTCTTATCCGGGAGGTGTAAATTTTTCCGAAAAAGGAAGATCAAAAACAGTTCCAGGGGAAGGAGAAAGATCAAAGAGATCCACAACATACGAACCCTGATTTCATAAGCTAACTGCCCTTCCGGAATGGAAATAAGTCCCTGCCCCTGCAGAAGTATGACCATCAGGGTAGCTCCTGCGAACAGGACGGTAAGTAATACAAGCCCGGTGGACCGGATCTTTTTGGTGCTGCTTCGCAACTGATAAAGAATGATCAGCGGAGGAAGGTACAAAAGGGAAAACCAAAGCCAGGGGACCCATACTTTTCCAGCGTATTTATCACTGACCGTTTGCAGCAACAGCATGATGAACAAGAGAACAAAACCTGCCAACAGCAAAATTAATAAGCGTTTTTTTGTGCTCCGGATGGTTTTCATTCGCTATTGGATAGGGTGCTCCACAATTTAGCCCTTTTTAGGTGATCTCTTCCCTGGAGATCACTTGGATCTTCCAGGCTGGCTTTGACATCATTTTCGGGCAGTTCATATTCATAGATCAGGGCAGTTACGCCGTGATTTTCCGAAAACGACATATTCGCTATTTCCGGAGGTAATTGTGTGGCACCCTTACTCAGCCAGGACAATGCCATATTCCGACTTGCACCTTCCTCGGACTGACTTAATGGTATATCTGCCACTACAAATACGATGACCCTAAAATACCCTTTCTGTGGAAAAAACAAGGATTTAAAATAATTTGAAAAAGAAAAGGCCATGTCTTCGGAGGGCCTTGTACGCCATCTTGCATCACCTTCCATGGAAGTGCCATCTTTATGTATTTGTTCCAGCCTGGTGGCGATCGCAAACCCATGGAGGCGATCCCCGGCGATCCGGAAATAACTTTTTTCATAGTATTCCTGTTTTTCCAAAGCCGAAAAAAGCAATTTGTCCACATCCTTAAGGGTCTGGCATTCCGAGAAGAATGTCCTGTCGATTCGGTCTATGGCCGAGGCCTTGGGAGGGGGCCATGGAAAACCCGGCATGTTCATGGAGTACATGACAACCTGATTTTTCTTTAAATTGGTAGAAGTGGATACCTCCCCAAAAATACTGATATCTTCCCGGCCGCCTGAGAGTTGTTTTAGTTGGGCTTTGGTGGCCAGAATAATATCGTATATACTGGCCGACTTCTGGATGTGAAAGGAAAACAAATAACTGAAAAGGCTTGTTTTTTCCGAGCTGCTGGGCGCCATCATGTTTTGAAAAGAAGTAAAGGTGACGAACGTCCTGGGGGGTAACCTTCCCGGTGGGACAAAACATGGCCCTTCGGTGGTTTCATCATTCTTAAACGCATAGTCATTGGGATAACAGGCGTCTATGGAGATCATATGTTCCGCATTCCGGTTCAGGCCGCGAAAATAATCCGTTAGACTGACCCCTTGTCTCGGGATCATACCAATTTCCTCAAGGGTCGCATCTACAGGAACCAGGTAATTCCTGCCCCGGAATTGTACCGTATGGCCTGCGTAATAAAGATACGTAATGCGCGCATTTTTCGCCCTTCTGTGAAAGGCGCTGATACTGTTTTGCATCTCCTGCCTTGTCCCGTTTTTCAGGGTCATGACGGAAAACCCCAGACTATCCAACCCCGTGGCTATGGCTGCCAGATCATTGACGGGGGTTTCCAGGGCATTCAAGCCGGGATAGGCACCGTTGCCGATCAGGAGGGCAACCTTGGAGGGTGCTTCCCGTTGGGGAAAGGCAATGATACGCGTAGTATCTATTCGCAATAAGGGACGTGCGATCCGGTCCCTGATCTGTGCCCCGGCCGTGTTCATAAAAAAGATGACCCCCAGCATTCCGCCGTATTGAATGACCTGTAAAAGGAGTTTATTTATCATGGTGAATTGTTTACGAGATTGCTCCATAAATTTGCTTTTTTCAGATGTCTCATCCCGGAATGCCTGCTGGGTTTTGTGAGTTCTGCCTGATCGCTGTTTTCGGGCACCCTGTACTCATATACCAGGGCCGTGACCTTATGGTTTTCAGTAAAAGGAACCCCTGCCAGATTGGGTGGAAATCTGTCAAAGCCACTGTCTACCCAGGACAAAGCGGTTGCACGGTCCGTTGTTCTTTCAGAGGGAATAAAACCTGTATCGGTGACGACAAATACGATGACCCTGAAATAGCCCGGGTTCGAAAAAAACAGGGAAGATACGTATTCGGCAAACCTGAAGCTATTGTCAATAGTGTTAATATTCCATCGGTTTGGAGGGGGCACGGATGAGGCATTCCTTTTAATTTGTTCCAGTTGCGTGGCTATGGCAAAGCCCGAATTACTGGTCGAAGGCACCAAAAAATAGCTCTTATCATCGTATTCATTATCTGCCAGAGCCGCAGTTAACACCCGATTAACCTGTTGAAGAACCTGGCATTCAGAGAAAGCAGATGCGGGGATCTCAACTTTGGCCGAGGGCTTTGGCGGAGGCCATGGAAACATTGGAACACTTTGAAAACTTACACTTGCAGGAGCAGCAGCAACCATTTCTTCCTCCCTTGCAACAATGACAACTTCCTCCTCTGAAGCCTCCGTGGATTCAATGACTGTCTCCTCCACTACTTCTTCATCCTCAACAACTTCAATCACCTCCGGGGCAGCCTGGGGCATGGGTTGCGGAGTTGAGGTCCGGGGCGGGGGTGCGGGAGGAGGCGGAGGTGCTGACCCGGTCTCTTCCGGAAATTCCTCTGCTTCTTCAGGGTTTTCGATCCCGACTTCTTCCCCGGGTTGTCCGGCATCGTCTTCAATTCCATCGGCGGGGGGAGGTACGGCCACCTCAACAGGGCCATTGGAAACGTCTTTAGGGCTATTCAATTTACACCCGAAATTGATAAAAAACAGCAACAGGACAGCCATCAGGAAGGTACGCCCTTGTTGGAGTCCCAATGCAGACGATTTCTTTCTTTTTTTAGGTTCGGTTTTCATAGGCCATTCATTTCAAATATTTCAGGGACAATTGTTGATTAGAGGGAGTTCAACATGCATCGCTAAAAATAAGGAACTTGCCTAAGGCAATCACATCCCGCAGTATTGACTTCCAAATTTCTTTTGTGTACCCATTGAAAAGACGAAGTGTTCGTCAATAATTTAGCTTTTAGATCTTTCTTAAAAAATAGTCTCAGTATTTGATTAGCCAAATTGGGCATGGGGGAAAGCTTACTAAAGATAACTTTTTTTTTGAAAGGAAGAAAATTCTGTAACCGGTTGTATAAAATTATTCCCTGGGGATAGGAAAAAGAAGCAATTGGTTTGGATCATCTTATTCGCGTGATTCAGGTAAACATCTGGCTTCATCATCACAGTTTTCGTACGGTTTCTTGATTATTTGATAGGATTTTTCTTAAATTTAAAAATATTAAAATGATATTGGGCTTTACAAATTTCCTCCATTGATGGCCCATCTTATAGATTCATCATGTTGTCAACCATCGTAATGGATCCGGCAAATTCTCTGAGAATAAAAAAATTTGAAAAAATAACTAAAATGGCACTTATTCCCGGCTTTGAATATGACATTTTTATCAGTTATGCCCATATGGACAATGAAACTTTCCCCGGACAGACGGATGGGTGGATTTTACAATTTTTTCAAAATCTAAACCTAATGCTTGCAAAGCGTTTTGGCAGGATGAACATGATAAAAATCTGGTGGGATAATAAAAAACTTGATGGAAGTGTATTGTTCGATGAATCTATTGAGGACGGCATTAAGAAGTCTGCTATCATGATTTGCTTAAATTCGCCATGTTATGAGGAATCTGACTATTGTAAGCAGGAATTAAACTTATTCCACAAAAAAGCGCAAGGGGAAGCACATGGGCTTAAAATTGGAAGACGTTCCCGTTTAATCCATGTGCTCCTAAACAATATTAACCACAGAAAATGGCCCGAATCTTTAGCAGGGACTACTGGATTTCCTTTTCACGATGCAAATGAGGCCGAAGATTTCGGGGAACCGCTTGAAACTAATTCAAAGAAATACAGACATCAAATGCGCACCCTAAGGGATGCATTACATCAACTGATCACTGATTTTGTTAAAATGGCGGATGTTACGCAATCCAGGGATGCTGTAGCCGCCGGGAAGTATACCATCTATTTAGGAGAAGTTGCAGATACGCTGCGTTCTACACGCAAACGAATCATCGTTGAATTAGAAAAAAAAGGATTTCAGGTTATTACCGGTATTCCCCCACCGGATGAGGCGGAAGCTCATCAAAAGGCAACCGAGAAAGCACTGCAAAAGTCGAATTTGGCGGTGCATCTATTGGACCGTTATCCCGGCAGGGAAATTATAGGAGCTCCGGAACTTTGGTATCCGCAAAAACAAACTGAAATTTCTTTGCAGTCTTCAAAAGACCAGATGATCTGGGTGCCTTCTGAAATAGATTTTTCGGAGATAGAAGAGGAGGTTTACAAGACATTTTTGACTGACCTGGAAAACGGAAAAGTGGTCAAAAAACCCTATGAATTTGTCCGGGGATCAAAGAGTACCCTGGCCAACGAGATCATTATGTTTGCCGAGCAGTTGCAGGCAAAAAAAGTTCAAAAGACCACCGATAAAGAGAGATTATCGGTTCTATTGGATACTCATTTTAATGATCAGCTCTTTGCACTCGATCTCAGCAAAACCCTCCTCGAAAATGAGATACAACCCTTTATCAACCCCCAGGAAGATGATCCCCGCAAAAACATCAATTTACTCGCCGAAAGGATAAGTCAGGTCAGAAAACTTATTTTCTTATATGGCAATGTTTCCAGGGAATGGCTCCTGGAACGAATGAGTGCTGCCCTTCAACTAATCATTACCCGCAACTATCCTATTGAAGATTTCTTTATCTATATGGCTCCACCCCATAAAGAAATAAAAGACCTTTCTATAAATCAAAAATTTTTAAACATCAACATTGTGGACAACAGCGATCAGACAATTCTGGATAAGAATACACTCCACCAATTTCTGAACGACTTAAAATCTGAAGTTGCATGAGATCGGAAAAGACGAATCCATATGTGGGACTACGCCCTTTTGACACCCACGAAAGTCTGTTGTTTTTTGGTCGGAATGACCAAATTCTGGAACTATTACAGCGATTGCATCAACATCATTTTGTCGCTGTTATCGGAAGTTCAGGAAGCGGTAAATCTTCACTATTAAGGGCGGGCGTAATCCCGGCTTTAAAGGCAGGATACCTGGTTGATGACAGCGACCATTGGCTTATTTCCATAATGAAACCCGGACATAGCCCGTTGTACAATCTTGCCAAAGCCATCCTGCAACAATTGGCTCCTAAGTCCAAAAACGCCGAGATTACTTTATTAGCTGAAAAAATAAAGGAAGAGGGTGCAGATGCCTTACTCCGTCTGTTCGAACTTAGTCAAAAGGAAATTTACACCAATTTCTTCTTGTTAATTGATCAGTTTGAGGAATTGTTTCGTTTTGCCCTGGAGCAGGATGAAGTGGCTAAAAAGGATGAAGCCATAGATTTTGTAAACATCATCCTCGAGCTTTCCGGGCAAACACAAATTCCAATTTTTGTGGTATTGACCATGCGTTCCGATTTCATCGGTGATTGTGTTCAATTCCGCGGTCTGCCTGAGGCGATGAATCAAAGCCTGTTTCTGGTTCCAAAATTAAGCCGCATGCAATTAAAAATGGCCATAGAAGGTCCGGCAAAGCTCTATGGAGGCAAACTTAATTCTACACTTACCTCTCATCTGCTCAATGCCATAGGGAAAGTAAACGACGAATTGCCCTTACTGCAACACGCCCTGATGCGGATCTGGGACCATGAAATAAATGTTGACAAAAGCGGGGAACTCGATTTGGCGGATTTCAAGTACATCGGTGGCATTGAGATGGCGCTATCCAATCATGCGGATGAAGCCCTGAGGGAAATGGACAAAGCCTCTTTCGCCATTACTAAAACTTTGTTTCAGGCACTTACCACAATAGATGAGCACGGACGCAAGATCAGAAGGCCCGTATCCCTTGCTCAACTTGTGAAGTTAACGGCAGCCAGTGAAAAGCAATTGATGCAGATCATTGACCGTTTTATCACGGGTAAAAGGTCTTTTTTAGTTGTAAATGAAGATCCGGATACCAATGACAAAATTATTGATATATCCCATGAAAGCCTCATCCGGCAATGGCAAAGGTTAGATCGCTGGGTAGATGAGGAAGGAGAGGCAGCGTCAATTTATGAAAGGCTCACCAGGGCCTCTGCCCTGAACCGACAGGACAAAAAAGACCTGTTAACCGGCAGTGAGCTACAAAATTTCCTGGATTGGTATCATAAATTTAAACCAACTGAAATTTGGGCAAACCGCTACAGATCCGGTTTTAAAGAAAGTATCGCCTATTTGCAAAATAGTGAGAAAGAGCAATTGAGGCTTTTGGAAATGGAAGGAACCCGTAAGCGCAAAGTAAAATTTTTGATCCGGGCCATTGCCGGTTTGATGTTATTATTAGTAATCCTTGGAGCTACCGCATCGCTGTACCTGAAGGAAAACAATGAAAAGTTAGTACAGACAGATGAAGCATATAAATTGCACATCAAGGCGCAGGAGATGGTCAAAAAAGATCCTACCGAAGCCTTGCGTCTCGAAACCGCTGCATTGGAAAAATACAATGAGGCCTATTTTAAGGAATCTGTCAATACAATTTACAGTTCACATTCCTTTTATGAAACCATCGTGAAGCACGACACGGCGGCAGCGTTGTATCTCTATCTGTCACCAGACAGTAAAACCGCCGGTATATTGGGCCCTGATTTTAAAAATGCCACGATTTGGGATTTTGAACAGCAAGACAGTTTAACAGGTGTGATAAAACATAAATCTGACATTATATCGGTAGAATTTTCTCCGGATGGGAAGTCCGTGATTACCAGTTCGGATTCAATAATAAGATTGTCCGATATAAAAGGGAATACCATTCATGAACTCAAATTGGAAGATCCATTAATGGAGCCCCTGGTTACTTTTTCCCAAAAAGGCGAAACCGTACTTATAGCCGGCCGGACCGAAACGCGATTATGGCAATTAAGTAGTAATGAGTTAATCCCATATAAACCGGATTTAGGTTGGATCTATACCGTCGATTTTTCTCCGGACGGGAAAATGTTTGTCACGGACTTAAATTATAACCAGGCACAACTATGGGGCATCGATGGGAAGCGCCTGGCAACCCTTATTGGCCATAAAAGTTATGTTCAGTCCGTTGCGTTTTCACCGGATGGAAAAAAAATCCTTACAGGGTCCGACGATAAAACGGCACGGTTGTGGGAACTGAAACCTATGGGGGAGGAAGGGTGGCAGGTTGATAGTCTGGCTACTATTAAAGGCCATACCGGAGCAATTACTTCCG
>DATGCB010000080.1:0-2363 GCA_035312365.1 Eudoraea sp.
GAAGCCATACGGAAAGGGTATACCGAGCCAGACCCGAGGGAGGACCTCTCGGGGAATGATGTGGGGAGGAAATTGTTGATCCTGGCCAGGGAACTGGACTTACAGAATGAATTCCGGGATATCAAAATTCAAAATCTCATCCCTGAATTACTGAGAGAGGGAGGAGTGGAAGATTTTCTCCAGAATCTCGACATATTGGACGATACCTTCCATGAGGTCAAGAAAAATCAAAAGCCAAACCATGTACTTCGGTATATTGGGGATTTGCACGGTGACCTGCAAAAAGATAAAGGCCTGCTCGATGTAAAACTCGTCTCAGTCCCGAAAGAAAGTGCCCTGGGACATGTTAAGGGATCGGATTCCATCATTGAGATCTATACGGAATCCTACGGCGAGCACCCGCTGATCATACAAGGTGCCGGGGCAGGAGCAGCGGTAACCGCCCGCGGTGTATTCGGCGATATTTTACGGATCGCAGAAAAAGGATAAGGGGCCTATGGATATAGAAGTGGGAGCATGGGATCTGGATGGAGACCCGGCTGGACACAAAGCGGGTCCCGGGAAATGAATGGCCTTGTACGCGAGTCAGAAAATATGGAAAGATCGAAACGGAAAATACCCAATGCAAAGGGCATACGGTGGCAAGTTACTACCTGAGCGTATAGCCGCGAATAGATTTTGGAAGACATGAGTAAACAAATTGCTAAAAAATTTGAAACGGAAGCTGTTCGTACCCAGATGGAACGCAGCCAATTCCTGGAACATTCCAGCCCGGTATATCTTACCTCAAGTTTTGTTTTTGAGGACGCCGAAGATATGCGCGCTTCGTTTGCAGAAGAGATAGACCGGAATATTTATTCCAGATATTCAAACCCAAACAACTCGGAGTTTATTGAGAAAGTATGTAAAATGGAGGGTGCTGAAGAAGGATTTGCATTTGCTTCGGGAATGGCTGCTGTATTTTCCACTTTTGCTGCCCTGCTGGAAAGCGGGGATCATATCATCGCAGCACGAAGTTTATTTGGGGCTACGCATAGCCTGTTAACAGAGGTCTTTCCAAAATGGAAAATCACGCATAGCTATTTTAAATTTGATGAAACGGAGCAAATTGAAAGTTTAATTACCCCGAAGACCAAACTTATCTACGCAGAATCACCTACCAATCCCGGGGTGGATGTCCTGGACCTCGAAGCGCTGGGCAGTATCGCTCATAAACATGGTTTGATCCTTGTGATCGATAATTGCTTTGCGTCCCCGTATTTGCAAAAGCCCATCGAATACGGAGCAGACCTGGTGTTGCATTCAGGCACTAAATTAATGGATGGGCAGGGCCGGGTTCTTGCGGGTATAACCGTGGGGAAGCATGAATTGATTGACAAGATATATCGTTTCAGTAGAATTTCTGGGCCATCGCTTTCACCGTTCAATGCCTGGTTATTGTCTAAAAGCCTGGAGACATTGGCCGTACGGGTGGACCGGCATTGTCATAATGCCTTGCGGCTGGCGGAATTCTTATCGGAACACCGGGGGATTAACTGGGTAAAATACCCATTCCTTCCTTCGCACCCGCAATATGTTTTGGCTAAAAAACAAATGAAAGCCGGGGGTTGTGTGGTCGCCTTTGAGGTGAAGGGCGGCCTTGAGGGGGGGCGTAAGTTCTTTGATGCGATTCAGCTTTTATCCCTGTCTGCAAATTTGGGGGATTCCAGGAGTATTGTCACACATCCTGCTTCAACTACACATAGCAAACTAACACACAAAGAGCGTGAAGACACCGGGATCACCGATGGTATGGTCCGAATCTCAGTGGGACTTGAACATATAGATGACATAATCGCCGATATTTCTCAAGCCATACGATCTGCAACCTGAGTGTAAATGCTAATTTTCACTATATTCGCTTTATGCTTTCCAAAAAGACAAAATACGGCTTAAAGGCTTTGACCTATTTGGCCGCCAAGAAAGATGACCGCCCCGTTCAGATAGCAGATATTTCAGAACATGAAAATATTTCCCAGAAGTTTTTGGAAAGTATCCTGTTAACGCTCCGGAAAACCGGATTTTTAGGTTCAAAAAAAGGCAAGGGTGGTGGTTATTACCTGATTAAAGATCCTTCTGAAATACCTATGACTTCGGTAATCAGGGTATTGGAAGGGCCTATTGCCATGGTCCCTTGTGTGAGCCTTAATTTTTATGAAAAATGTGAGGATTGCCCCGACGAAAAAAAGTGTGCCGTCAACAAACTAATGCTTCAGGTTAGGGACAGTGCCCTGGAAGTCTACAGGAAAACAACCCTGGCTGATCTTATCATAGAGTAGCGTATTTCCCAAAAGATGTGAAAATCAGTTTTTTTACCATTGAAG
>DATGCB010000081.1:0-4121 GCA_035312365.1 Eudoraea sp.
TTTCCGAAACTATAACATACAGAAAATCGCAAATTCCCTTTTGTAGATAATATTATTCAACTTAAATTTATAACAAGATGAGCCGAATAGCAAGTATATTTTGTTCATACACTTCCGTTGGCAAGAAAAATGCAAGGGAGACCATGTTTCGCACCGCAGGCCCGGTAAAAAGTGTCGTTGTTCCCTAATGTGTATGGTCATCATTTATTTTGCGCGGATCACGCACCATGGCCCTTACCAGGTGGCCCTGTGCAAGCCCCTGTTGAATTAGTTCACGCCCTGTTTTTCCGGTTCACTCGATGATTAGTAGTCTCATTATTCCCCTGCTTAATGCGAACAAATTTCGTCGATCAAGAATGGCCGACATTTTTTGAATTGACTGAATTGTCGATTAACCGGTGCGAAACGGATCAAAGGGGTGATTTGTGAGATAAACTTTCATTTTCCGCCAAACAGTTTGTAGACCTCTGAACCGGCGGATAAAAACGCTCCCGTACCGTACACTTCGGTCTTATCTGCCGATGCCTTGCCGGGGGCTGCCCCGATGGGCTGAACATAGCCTAACATCCCGTCTTCGGTGACATGGCCGACCATGGCGTTCCAACCTTTTATAACCGCCGGAGTATAGGTGGCCTTATCCAAAATTCCCTTGTTTACTCCCCAGGCCAGACCATAGATAAAAAAAGATGAACCACTGGTTTCCGGTGTTGGATAAAATGCCTGCCCCAGTAAACTCATTGCCCAGTGGCCCGGGGGAGTCTGAATTTGAAGAAGTTTAGCGGCCATTTTCTTGTATAGCTTCAGGAAATATTGGTATTCATCAGTTTCAGTATCTAACTCGTTCATAATATTCGTGAGCCCTGCAAATACCCAGCCATTACCGCGCGACCAAAAGATTTTGGTACCATTGTCAAGCTTACCGATGTAATTTTCATCCCGGTAGTACAGGTTTTCTTCCGCATCAAATAGGAAATCGGTAGTGGCTTTATATTCGGCCATCATAAAATCAAGATACTTTTTATCTCCAGTAATATTGTAAAGTTTTGCCCAGACAGGGGGCGACATAAAGAGGGCATCACACCAGTTCCATCTGTCCAGGGAATACGGGGTATTCCATTGGAGGGATGTCAATGCCGGGTGAAGTATTATAAAATCAAATTGCTCTTTTGTAGGCTCAATCATCTCCGTGTGCCTGTACTTGCGATACAGTTCCAGATAAAACTGTCCTACGGTGTGATCGTCCGCATGGTATTTGCGCTCATGCAATTTCCAATCGTGTTTTTCCCCAATATCCCTGAGCCAGGTATAGTACTTGTCATCATCTGCCATTGCCGCCCACTTGACCATGCCAACATACAACGCCCCATTGGTCCAATCGAGTGAATGATGGGGTTCTTTATGATTACTGTACAGATCGCGGTAGTGCGCTATTTGCCAATCAGCCACTTTTTGCATGACTTCTTTTACCTCGGACGGGCGTATTTCCCGGGATTGAGATAAGCATGGCAATTCAAATAACAGAAACACTATAAACAGCTTTGATATCTTCATCTTCTGGTAATATTTAAAGGTTTGTAACTCGGATGCTCTAAATGTACTCAATATTCCGAAGTATTGGGGATGACCAGTGGGGACATCAGGGGTCCATTATTTTAAGGAATTACGGTCAGGGCCATTTACTATTGCCTGTATCTATTTCTTTTGCTTAGGGCCATCAACCCCAATGCGGGCCCCAGTGCGAGAATCATATAAATTTTTGGAGCATCCGTTATCTCTTTCAACAAGTTGATTATCTGGATGCTGATAATAGTGATTGAAAATCCAATGCAATTTACGATGGTAAGGGCGGTTCCCTTTATTTCCGGCTGTGCATTGTTTGCAACCATCGTTGAGAAAAGTGGTGAGTCTGCAATAACAACAAACCCCCAAAAAATAAGAAAACCAATAAAGACATATCCATCCTGAACCGCAAACATCCAAGGTGCAATCAGACAACAGATACAGGACAAAAGCAAGGCTGTAAATGCGGTCCTTTTCGTTCCCAGGGATGGCGCGAGAAAGCCCGCGGAAACACAAGCCAATCCACCGACCCCGATGATAACAAACGATAAAACCGGAATGTTAAATACAGTTTGGGGATTTAGGTCGCCATACATTTTCAGCATCACGGGAACAAATGCCCAAAAGGCATATAATTCCCACATATGGCCGAAATAGCCAAATGCGGCACTGCGAAAACCGCTATGGCCGAATACCTTGAAAAAGGCGAGGAGATCGATGCGAGTTCCGGGTTTACGGTGTGGTCCGTTAGGCACAAAGATGACCATAAGCGTACCGCCAAAAATAGCCAGGGATGAAGTTGTAATCATAACGGATTGCCATGGAACGGACGCTGTTATGCCCTTTAGCAAATGTGGAAATGCCGTGCCAACTACCAAAGCCCCGACTAAAAAACCAAGTGATTTTCCAAGTCCTTTTTTGTAATAGTCAGCTGCAATTTTCATGCCTACAGGGTAAATACCGGCAAGAAAAAATCCAGTCAAGAATCGCAGTATAAGGATGCTTGTTAAATGGTTGACTTCCAGCATGACGCCTGTATTGAACAAGGCACCCAGGAGGGCACTTACAAAGAATACCCTGGAGGGTGAAAAGCGGTCTGCCACCGTTAAAACAGCAAAGACCAGGGTGCCGATAATAAAGCCAAATTGCACGGCAGAAGTCAGATGCCCGAGGGCAAAGTCATTCAGGCCAAAATTTTCTACAAGATCGCTCATCACACCATTGCCCGCAAACCAAAGTGAGGTACAACAGAACTGGGAAACAACGATCACCGGAAGAATTAGTTTTAATCGCTTCATTTGGGTATTAATACGGGAATAAGACAGATGCAGTAACCCCCCGGAGTTTAAACAGGATACCTGATAAGATGGTCTATTTATACTCCCCTGACCGTCCTGCTTACGGCACCAGTGACCAAAAAAACCTGGTTTAGTGACAGTTATCAATATTATTCAGCATGTCTTTATAGTCCTCCTCTAACTGAACATCATATTGACTTATGAATTCCAGGATGCGCATCAATTCATTAATTTCTCCCTTTTGTAATGCCCTTGCAGCATTTTCAATCTCACTTTCAACTCTTGACTGAAGATTATACAGACTCTCCAGCGCATATAAGCATTCATAATCAAATTCATTGGTGATATTGATGGACCGTGTGGTTTCCCAGGCGATTTGGGACAATTCTGCCAATTCAAGATTAATAAAGGTAGAACCGTAATAATGAAACAGGCCCGTTGCCAGTTCTGTAGAATCAGTGACCCTGAAAAAATCAGGATATTTTTGCTGTAGTTCATTTAAATGATCGGGAGAAGAAATTATTTCCCGTGAATTGTCCTGGTATATTGTTGTGAATTCTGAAAAAGCATCTAAAATGGATTCGTTCATTGTACGTGCAGCGACCAATTCTTTGTTGTTGCTTTGGATCTCCTTTTTAATTCTCGCAATGGCAACTTCTTTTTCTCTGGAAGACGCAATGGAAGAATTCCAGTTACTGAACCAGATAGCAAGACTGATGCCGATAAAAATCAATAAAATTTCCCCAAAAATATATTTCCAGTTCAGCTGTGCATTAAACTTTATACGACGCATTCGTTCTATTTATTTATATCATCCCTTTGAAATCAGCCAGGGCTTTTCAGCAAGTCCGCCTTACAACGGAGCGTAAGCATCCGTACTTTTTTCTGCCCAAACATCTTTTATGGTCCGAAGACCTCAACGTACTTTGGCACCATCAGTTCCGCTATCTGTCCGACCATACAGCAAGTTCATTACCAGACGGGTCTGTGAAATGAAATCTCCTCCCCCCGGGGAAAGAAAAAATAGGTTTTGAGATGGAACCACCAGCTTTGACTATTTCCGGGATTAAACGCTCAAGATCCTTGTAATATAACACAATAAGTGCCCCATTTTGGACGGTGCCCTCCGTTCTTTCAAATCCTCCTTCCAGGCCACTTTCTGAAAATGCGACATAGTCAGGTCCATAATCTGTAAAAAGCCAACCAAAGGTATCATGGTAGAACTTTTTTACTTTTTCAAGATCGCGTGCTTTAAACTCAATA
>DATGCB010000082.1:0-19233 GCA_035312365.1 Eudoraea sp.
AACTGTATCTATGTTCCAGTACTTTTTGCCGAATCCTTCCTTTCCGCCATGCAGGTGGATACCTTGGTTATGGTATAACGCATACCTCTTCCCGTTGAGCCTGAAACTACCAGAAATTCTGCCGGCATACCTTCCCACACATGCCCCTAAAAAAATAGAATCTTCGAGATAATCCAGCGGATTATCAAAACCCACCACCACATTATTGACTTTGCCCATCTTGTCGCGTACCAGGATTTTTTGGATGATGGCCCCATAATCCAGTACTGTCACGGATATAAAATCATTTTTAATTGTAACTTGTTTCAACCGGCTCGCTTAAAGGTTTCTTAAAATTACACTTTTTTGCAACACTCCATTTATATCATCGTCCTTATGAGTAACAACAACTGAAACCCAACTTGGAAACTGGCCAAATGTTTCAATTTGATCTTGTAGAGCGCTGTAAGGCGAACGATCGCAAAGCTCAGTTAAAACTGTATAAACAGTATTGCGATGGTATGTTCTGTGTGGCTATGCGGTTTTTAAAAAACCCGGACGATGCAGAAGATGTGTTACAGGAATCTTTTATTAAAGCGTTTCAAAAGATCCACCAGTTCAGGGGCGAAGTCACCTTCGGGGCATGGTTAAAGAGAATTGTGGTCAATCATGCCCTGGATTTTATAAAATCAAAAAAGGAACACCATGTGGAGTTGCAGGAGCATACCCTGCACATCGTCGAGGACGATGATTGGACGGTGGCCGACACGGTTTCCGTAGCAGAGGTAAGATCAGCGATGCAAAAACTCCCTGAAAAATACAGGTTCGTCGTACAGCTTTACCTGGTTGAGGGCTATGATCACGGGGAGATCGCACAGATACTGGAGTTGACGGAGACTACCTGCAGAACACGATTGTTAAGGGGCAAAACCCAACTCAAGGAATTGATAAACAACAAACACTATGGGACAGGATCTTAGGAATCTATTCAAAAAGGAAAGAGAGCAAAGCCACCTGATGAATCCCGGACATGAAAAGCGTTTCGGGGAACGGCTTGCCAGAGAATTTCCATCGAAGGGGATGTCGTTATTTTCCAGGATGAAAATTGCAGCATCTATTCTTGTACCATTGGTTATTGCCGTTTTTGCCTACCAGCAAATGGTAAAAAAAGAACCGGTCAAAACAAGGGTGGCGGACAGGGAAAAAAGTATCCGGGAAACAGAAGGGATATCACTTGGCGATCTTTCGCCTGATCTCAGGAAGGTGGAAAACTATTATGTGGCCAACATCAACCTGGAGCTTTCCCAATTGGAAATATCTCCTGAGAACAAGGAGTTGGTCGATAGTTTTATGGAGCGCCTGGCAGCATTGAATGCCGAATATCAGACCCTGAATGTAGAATTGAATAAGGTTGGACCCAATGATCAAACCATTACAGCCCTGATCAAGAATCTGCAGTTGCGGTTACAGTTGTTGCACAAGTTAAAAATAAAGTTAATCGAATTTAAATCATCAGAAAATGAACAAGTTTCAACGAACAGTATTTAGGACATTGCCACTGGTCTTCAGCCTTTTTGCACTGACCTCCTTCGGGCAGAAGGAAACCAAAACGTACAAGGAAACATTTAGCGTTGGGAAGGATGCGGTTATTGATATCAACACCAGCTATACTGATATTGAGTTCCAAACCTGGGATAAAGACCAGGTTGTCGTGGAAGCCACGATTGAACTGGAAGGGGCAACTGCCAAAGAGGCGGAGCAATACTTTAAGAAAGGAGGAGTGAGCATTTTGGGGAACAGCAAGAAAATAGAGATAAGTACCCATGCTGAAAATCCGGTACTATTTGGAAATGATTTTGGGGACATTGTGGTAAATGATTTTATCATCGACATCCCTGAATTCCCGGAGATTGACCCCTTTATTCTCGACTTTGCGATTCCCGATCTGCACGATATGCCGGAAATGATCGAGATGCCTCCAATGCCTCCTGTACCTATAGGAAGTTTTGACTATGAGGCATATAAAAAGGATGGTGAAGCATACATGAAAAAGTGGAAAAAGGAGTTTGATAAAAACTTTAACGAGGACTACAAAAAGCGTATGGAGGAATGGAGTGAACGCATGCATGAGCGATCCGGGGAATGGAAGAAAAGGATGGAAGAACGTAAAGAAGAGCAACGGGAGCGCATGCACGAGCGCGAAGAAATCATAAAACAAGCTCATGAAGCGCGTCAGCAGGCCATGGAAGCGGGTAAAAAAGCCTTAATGCAAAATAGAAAAGCCCTGGATTCCGCACGGATTGTTTTTATAGACAGAGATAGTTTACACAATGCGCCTAAGATCTTTTTTGGTTCATCAAAAAGTGGGAATAAAACGTATAAGGTAAAAAAGACCATCAAAATTAAAATGCCCAAATCGGCCAAATTGAAGATGAACGTTCGTCATGGAGAAGTAAAGTTAGCAGCAAATACCAGGAATATGGATGCAACCTTGTCCTATGCAAGGTTGCTCGCTGCTACCATCGACGGGGACCAGACCAATATTGTTGCCTCTTATTCCCCGGTAAGCGTTGCCTCCTGGGATAATGGCCAGCTACACACAAATTTCTCTGAAAAAGTAGCGTTAAAAGATGTAAAATCCCTGAGACTAAGTGCAAATTCCTCTCAGGTAACCATAGATCGTTTACTGAAAAGTGCAAATATTGTAAATAATCTCGGGGCCTTGCGGATAAACACCGTATCAAAGGACTTTCAGGACCTGGATATCTCCGTACAGCATGGCGAACTAAATTGTGTGTTGCCGACGGCACCCTATATTATTTCAATCGATGGAACCTCTTCGAAATTGTCGAGTCCTGCCTACCTTGTGTGGGACAGAACCAATAATAAAACAAATACGGTACAAAAGAGCTATCACCTGGATAAGAATAGCGAACGGTCGATCATTATCAATTCGCTGTTCAGTGATGTGGTACTGGAAGAGTAATTACTCCTGCAGAATTAATGTCCCGAAAATATCCGCATTGATCCAGCCCTGATCCTTATCTTCCCCGGGCACAAATACCGATCCAATAAAATTTTCCCGTTCTTTGCTGCCATCGTTATCACAATAGGCCAGCGCAAAACCAATCTTCTTATTCTTTGATAATTTCTTGGGTGTATTGCTGCCATTATCCCTGTAGGTATGATCAAAAAGCTTCAGGGACACCTCCCAGACCGTGGTGTTTTCTTCTGTTGATCTGGCCGACGTAACATGGTCATTGTACAACCGGGGAGACCTGTCCGGAGCGATATCAACAACATTCCCGTCCAGGGCAATGTGGTAGGCAAATGCATTGTGACTGAATTGATGAAGTCCTCCGGAGTTATCTTCGTCCACAAAAACTTCGAGACAATCGTCATCCCACCACAATTTTAAGGGATCCTTATGCCGATCATAAAGAATGTCATCCGTGATCTCCACCAGGAAATAAAGGGCGTCTTTGTCCCAGCATAATTTGTACCTGCCATTAAAATCTTCATGGCTATACGCATCGCCCACCCAATTCTGGTCCAGGGCATACCA
This sequence comes from Eudoraea sp., assembly GCA_035312365.1. Classification (GTDB taxonomy): domain Bacteria; phylum Bacteroidota; class Bacteroidia; order Flavobacteriales; family Flavobacteriaceae; genus JAFMPW01. The sequence goes on from DATGCB010000082.1 coordinate 3,545, forward strand.
GGTGGCCATATTCCAGCAATTTTCTGTTGCTTTTCCATCCAGGGTAGGGGGGTTCTCCGCTTTCCGGACCTCAATGACATGATGGTCCTCTTTTTTAATGACCTGATTGCAGGAGATCATTCCCGCGACAAGGCATAGCGCTATTGCACGTTTCATAGTTCATAGTTTTGGGGTTACTACGTTATATTTTTAAATCTTCATTCCAATGCACAATTTCTTCATTGTACATAGCATCCAATCCCATTTGTACACAGATGGCGGCTTTTGCACCACTGATGACATTGGATTCGGGCATTGAATTATTTAAAATACTTTCTTTAAAATCCAAAAGGGCCTGGGCACTTGGATCTGCATGTTCTAGTTCAATAGGGACCCCTTTTTCCTCTTCCCATTTCAATGTAGCACCGGCTACACCATCCACATTACCCAACTCGCTTTTATTTTTTACTTCAGGATGGAACCATGCATTGGAAAAACCTAGAACTATGGAACCTTTGTCTCCCATTATTTTGGTCCTGTAACCGTCCATAGAATTGCTGGTAAGGCAGGTAAAATTTGCTTTTACCCCGGAAGGATAGGTATAGATAAGGTGTACATTGTCATAGGTTTCCCGGCCGTCTTTCCAATAATCTATTCCCCCGCTACCCATCACCTTTGAAGGGCATTCTTCGAGGATCCAGTTCACAATATCGATCTGATGCGAACAGAGCTCGGCAAGCAACCCGCCGGAGTACTCCCTGTACATTCTCCAGTTGATCGCCCTTTCCAGCTCAGGCCTTGGTACCTGCCGTCTCCAATCGTCGTTCCGGTTCCAGTTGCAATCAAAGGAAATAACCTTGCCAATTTTTCCATCAGCGATCAGTTTTACTGCGTGGCGATACAACCTGGAACTGTGGTATTGGTGCCCGGTTTGAAATATTTTTCCGGAACCCTTTGCCTTGTCAACCAGGGTTTGAATACCATCATATCCTTTGGCCATCGTCTTTTCGCAATAGACGTGCTTACCGGCGTCCAGGGCATCAATGGCAATGGCGGAGTGTGTGCTGAATGGGGTGGCAATCAAAACAGCATCAATTGTCTGGTCGTCAAGAAGTCTTCGATAGTCCGTATAGGCTTTCGCCTTGCCTTTGGTCCTGGCAAGGGCATCCTCCAGGCGAAACGGGATTATATCGCAACAGGCGGCCACTTTGATCTGTTCAATTTCATTGATCAGTGGGATTAAACCGCCCCCGCGATCGCCTGTGCCAATAATGCCCAGGTTGATAATATCCGTTCTTTTGCCTATGGCGGCAAAATTTGCCACCAACGAAGTTGAGGTACCCAGGGTGGCCGTTGCCAAACCGGTTTTGACCACAAAATTTCTTCGATTCATTGATATGTATCTATAATTTAGGTTCCCAGCCGCCGGCGTATTCCCTTTTCCAACGCGACATGACTTTATCATTATTAAGCACTTTTCCGGAGTCGGGATCCACTTGCAGCGTTTCTCCGGCATCCTGCGCCATGTTGCCCAGATGGCATAGCATGGTACTTATGGATGCGTCCGCAATGGGAGAATTTTGTTTCACATCTTTCCGTATGGCTTCAAAAAAGTTGGCCACATGGTCAATGTCCAACTGTCCTTCCCCTACCGTATTTGTGGTGGCGCTTTGTGATGCTTCTTTAACCTGCCTGATCAGGGTGCCGTCAAGTCCAAAGAGCTGATAATCATTTCTGCTTAGCATGATAGATCCCTTGCTGCCGTAGATAGTTGCTCCTCTTCCAGGACGGTCGGGCTTCATAATGCCACGGCTATGGCCTGTCCAGGTGATAAATTTGTTGTCCCTGAAGGCATAGGTTACCTGCTGATTGTCTACGAATTCCCAGTCATCGTCAAAGGTGTATTTGCCCCCAAAAGAAGTAACCGATTGCGGTAAATCCACCCCCAGCGCCCAACGGCAGATGTCAATTTCATGGGTCCCGTTGTTATGGACTTCGCCCGTGCCCCAATTGCGGAACCAGTGCCAGTTATAAGGGTGTATGTTGTCCCGGTATTCTTCCCTCGGTGCCGGCCCCTGCCAAAGTTCCCAGTCCAGGGTGGGAGGTACGGCAATAGTATTGCCTTTCCCAATGGAGGCCCTGTTGTTGGAATAGTAGGCTTCTCCCTTGTATACATCGCCTATAATACCTTCCCTGATCTCCTTTACTGCAAGGATGGAGGTCTCGGCAGAACGCTGTTGGTTCCCCATTTGTACCTTCTTGTTATATTTCTTCTGAGCGGCCACCAGGAGTTCATTTTCATGGGGATTATGGCTGCATGGTTTTTCTACATATACATGTTTTCCGGCCTGTAATGCCATAATAGCCATTGGAGCATGCCAGTGTTCGGGTGTGGCAATGAACACAGCATCAACGTCCCTGTCTTCCAGGATTTTTCTGAAATCGCTCTCTTCCCTGGGTACATACCCTATGGTCTTCATACACCACGCACTATGATCTTTCAGAATTACCTCATCAACATCACAATTATATAGGATTTTGGCATTTGGATCCTGGTGAATTGCTTTTACATGCGCCTTGGCCCTGCTTCTTACGCCGATCACGGCAACATTGATCTGGTCGTTGGCGCCGAACACAGATGCGTATCCCATTCGCGGAAGGACAAGCCCCCCTAAGGCAAGGGCAGCGCTCCCTGACGCCGATTTTTTTATAAACGTTCTTCTACTGCTCATGTATTCTGTTTTTAATATGGTTAAATCGAAATGTTCTTTAAATGTACCCGGCCTACGGGATCTTCCATACCGTATTAGGTCATAAGGCATAGAAGGCAGTTAATGACTATAGTAGCATTAAAGATAGCGGGTTAGCCCCACATATAAAAAAAGCGACTTAAAAAAGTCGCTTTTTATTTTATCTGCATTCTCAGGTTCTCAGTGGACATCCTCCTTTAAATACGCTGCAAAATTGCCTTTAAACCTGTTTAACCTCGGAATAGAAACATTTCTGATATAGGAGTTGTTCGGATGTTTCCTTTCATAATCCTGGTGATAGTCCTCTGCGTCGTAGAAGGCTGTAAAGGGGACCACCTCGGTGACGATAGGCCTGTCATATACCTTGCTTTCTTCCAAAGCAGCCTTATAGTTTTCAATGATTTTTTTCTCGGATTCGTTCCTGTAAAAAGCAATGGACCGGTATTGCGGTCCGCGATCCGGTCCCTGGCGATTAAGACTGGTAGGATCATGGGATCCAAAAAATACCTGCACCAATTCAACAAAAGAGATCACTTTAGGATCATAGTAAACCTCTACTGCTTCCGCATGGGTCGTTTTACCGTAGCTTACCTGCTCATAGGTAGGGTCTTCCTCTGTTCCTCCCGAATATCCCGAAATAACTTCCTTGACCCCTTTTACACTTTCAAAAATCGCTTCCACACACCAGAAGCAGCCGCTCGCAAAATAAGCAGTTTCATAGTGTTGTAAATCCTGTTCTGACAGCTCCTGAACTGAAGCGACATCCTTTGATTCCGCTGTTTCCGTCTTTGCAGCTTTCGGGCTCAGCTGGCAGCCGGTTGAAAAAAAGAGTAATACTGCCATGAAAGACATTGTTATACTTTTCATTTTTTGACTCTTTGTGGTTTTTTGCCTATTAGTGGCAGAAAAATCAAATAACTTACAATAAAGATAACAACATAGGCTGCTGTGGCTATCATTTAGCCGCCTATAGCAAGTATCTGACCATCTCCTAAAACTTCAATTGCCGAAATTTTGGGCTGGTCAATCCCCTCCGTAAATTTTATATTCAAATTCCGGTCGTCTATGGTTATGACAAATTCTTCAACGGTGGCTGTCATAGCACCAACCTTGCTGTAAATATCATAATCATCCAGCACCACTTCTCCTTCAACCTCCACATCAAATACCCTGACACCAGAAGCGCCTGCACCTCCACCGGGTGCCCCCCAGAATATTTCGGCAAAATGGAGTCTTAATTTATAGCTGCCATTGTCTATTGGGATGCTATATTCAAAATTGCCCTCGTCGCCGTCGGAGGTCCGTTCCGTAATATAAATACTATCCATGTCAGTTTCAAGAATATCCTGGATGGACCTGTTGGATATAGACTTTGAAGTAGTGTTAAAAAAGAAGTCTGCCGTAAATACAGTATCCCCATAGCCCACCTCCTCACCACCGCAATTCATTCGTAGCACCGGATTGTCACTGATCCTGGGGTTATTTGCAGGTTCCTCTGCGGGTTCCCCGGTTTCAGGGTTCCCGCCTACAGGTTCCAGATTGCTGTCCGTACATTGGATGATGATCATGAAGCATGCGATCATCAAAACATACGTTATAGCATTCAGCTGAATTTTTGTACTCATGGGCAATTTTTATGGTTCGGTCCTTTTTGCTGCTATGCGCGTATTTAATCAATCCCTTTAAGATCATAGAATTTTGTCCGGGGCACCGCGGGGCATCTGGTCTTTCCAGCAGAGGTACCCGGGAAAACAAAGTTTTAAGGGTTCCGCAAAATTAAGAAAAAAAGAACCGTTCGTTTCATGGAGGCATTTTCTCCCGGAAGCGGATCCAAATGCAGCTACAAAAAAACCTCATCAATTACAAAGTAAGATGAGGTTTAATCTTAAAGTTTCTGGTGAAATCTACGGATAATTCAAAGGCTAATCCAAGATCTCGCCATTACCGAATATTTCAAGGGCCGAGAGTTTTGGGCGGTCCTGACTTGCTTCAAACAGAATATTGAGTTCCCCGTCTGAAACTTCGATATCGTACATTCTGGTCATTGCGGTAACAGCTCCCACCTCTTTGTAAATATCCAGGTTATTTATTTGGTTCTCGCCTTCCACATCTACATCAAAAACCCTTTTTCCTATCTCCCCGGGAACTTCTGGCTCGTTGGGAGCTCCCCAATATATCTCAGCAAAATAGAATTTTACCGTATATATACCGTTGGAAACCGGGATGGCATAGCCAAAAGAGCCTTTGTTTGCAACAGAAATTCTTTCTGTAAAATACAATTCGTCCATTTCGGTTTCCGCAATTTCGGTCACCATATCATTCACAAAAGTTTCTCCATTCCCGACGAAATACTGGTCGGCGACAAATACATCACTCTCAATGATGACTTCCCCTCCACCGCTATTCATTCTAAATATGGATGGCCCAACAGGCTCCTCGGATTCAGGGACAGGTTCAGGTTCCGGTTCAGGTTCCGGTTCTGGTTCCGGTTCTGGTTGTTCCATGCCCTCTCCACCAACGGGTTCAGTATCGGAGTTACACGCAATCACTAAAAACGCCAGAAAGAAAAGCAGGGAAAATTTGGTAATATATGTCCTTTTCATAATATAAAGATTTTGTACATAAAAGGGTATTTCTCTTTACCTTTTTTTGGTGAAATTAGAGAAATAGCGGGCGTTACACAACAACATTGTCATATAATCGATGAAGTGTTGTAGTTTTTTTCTTACTAATAATCTTGTCAACTCCCATCTTTATTGTCTTTGGTTGAAATCACACACTATTTTTTTTCAAGGACAAAATTAGGACGAAATGCACCCCCAAAATCACTCACTCTGAATACTTTTTAACACATTTATCAAACGTTTTCCCCGCATACCGGACATGAGTACATACGATTGAGTACACAGAACAGCGGGAAATATGTGTTTAACCGGCCACCCTGAAAGAGTGCCATGCGCCAATACTCTTCCAAAATTTAGAAGGGGTCTTAGGGGTAAAATACATATAAGATCGCTCAACTGTAAATTGGGTTGAGGACATACACCGAAGATTATTCACGCTTTACCCCAATCTTTGCGAGTTACCGAAAAATAAGGGTTTTTGAACGAAATGAATCCCCGTAGAAATGGCGTGGAGCCGTTTTATTTATGTAAAACGATCCCAAGTCATGAAAGCAATTGTAACTTTAGTTTTTGTCCTCTTTATCGGCACGGCAGCACAGGCTCAGGATAGTATCTCTGAGATTAAAGTAACTACGGTTTCCGAGGGTATTGTAACCTCTACCCGGGAAGTGGTCACTCCAAAAACCGGAGAAGTTGCCCGCTTGTACAGACGTCCGAATGCAAGGGTAAAAAAGGCTTTGTCTTTTACTACAAAAAGGAACGCCCCTAAATTGGCATAGAACTATTGAGATTGCAATTTCTTTATCAGCAGTGCCACGGCCCCAATGAAAACTCCCATCAATAACCCATAGACGGGACTTACCAATATTGTTAAATAACCTGGATTTATAAAGGGAATTTCTGCAAAGACGGATACATGCGCGGGATTATGTACAAGATAGGAATCGAAGAACAGACTTTGGATAAGGGCATTGATCAAAGCCCAAAACACGCCCAGAATTAATCCGTGGACAAAGAGATTCCTTTGTACCTTCTTAACGAGTACCCAGGCACTGATGCCACTGAATACCACCCACAGGTAGGGCGCAATATTCCGGGTTAGGCCATTCACTGAAAGTACACCCATGACTACCCCAAATTCGGCAAGGATCAGGATATAGAGCCAATCAAGTGATTTTAAATTCATTTTTCTATCTGCAAAGACCTGGACCCCTCTTCGGAACCAAATCGTATATTCAACGGCATAACGATTTTACGAAGATACTATAAGAACCACATTTTATGAAGATTGTGCCGCACTTTTAACACCCCCTGAGGTGACGTCTGGTGGTTGATGAACAAAACAGCTGAAATCCTGCAATACTACTGTACGATATCCTCCAGAACTTCCCAAACATTATTTGCCAAAATCCGGTGCCCTTCGATCGTAGGATGTATTCCATCGGTCTGGTTTAATTCGGGGATTCCCGCCACTCCTTCCAGCAGAAAGGGGATCAAATACAAATCCTGTTCCTCCGCCAAATCAGGAAAAATGCGGCGGAATTCAGAAGTATACTCCGGTCCCATATTGGGAGGGATCTGCATGCCTGCCAGAATAATTTCAGTTTCGGGATTACGTTCCCGGACCGCATTTACAATGGTCTCAAGATTTTTTCGCGTTTCTTCCAGGGGTATTCCCCGCAATCCGTCATTGGCACCTAACTCAAGTACAAAGATATCAGCCTTCTGATTTAATACCCAACTCAACCGGTTTCTGCCGCTGGCGGTGGTTTCTCCGCTTAAACCGGCATTGACTACGGTGTACTGTAGTTCCAGGGAATCAAGTTGTGCCTGAATAACTGCCGGGAAGGCCTCCTCCGGGTCAAGGCCATAGCCTGCTGTAAGGCTGTTTCCGAAGAAAAGGATGACCTTGGTTGCTCCCTCAGGGACTATATCGCTTTTGGTTACTTCAACCTCCGCGGCATCCCCGTCTATTTTTTTAGAAGTTGTTTCCCCGCAGGAGACCAGGAGGATCAGGACTAAAAAATAACTAAACTTTAAGATGTTGGACATGGTTAAGGGGGCTATAAATCAAATTCATTTCATTATTTTGCTGACTTTCCTACACGGGATCTCAAAAAAAGTGCTATGGCAAATATATTAAACGTTCATCAGCTAAAGAAAACCTATCAAAGCGGATCCAAAACCCTGACCGTTTTAGAGGATATCTCTTTTTCGGTATCCGGGGGAGATACCTTTGCCATCGTAGGGCCGTCTGGCAGTGGAAAAACTACATTATTGGGCCTTTGTGCAGGGCTCGATCAGGCAGACTGGGGTTCTGTGGAACTATGCGGGGTGCCTCTTTCCGACCTTAATGAGGACCAAAGAGCCCTGTTACGTAATAAAGAAGTAGGTTTTATATTTCAGGATTTTCAATTATTGCCCACACTCACCGCCCTAGAGAATGTCAGCGTCCCCTTGGAATTGCAAGGGGCCAAAAATGCCAGGCAATCCGCTTTGGCCCTATTGGTGAAAGTGGGGCTCTCGGATCGTTCTCATCATTATCCCTCTCAGCTTTCAGGAGGAGAACAACAGCGGGTTGCCCTCGCTCGTGCATTTAGTAACAGGCCTTCTATCCTCTTTGCAGACGAACCCACAGGAAACCTTGATCAGGAAACCGGTGATAAGGTAGTGCAATTGCTGTTCGATCTTAATCAGGAGGCCGGCACAACCCTGGTAATCGTTACTCACGATATGGAACTTGCCAAAAAAACGCGGCATATCCTCAGGCTAAAGGGAGGAAGAATCCTGGCCAACGAAACAATGATTTCGTCATGAATATGGGCCCGGATACTGCCAGCTCCAATCTTTCATGGCTATTAAAGATGGCCTGGCGCGATGGTAAAGCCAGTGGCCGCAGGCTGTTCCTTTTTATGGCCTCCATCATCCTTGGAATAGCCGCTGTGGTCTCTATCCAGTCTTTTAGTGACAACCTGCAACAAAATATCGTCTTGCAATCCAAGGCACTGATGGGGGCTGATTTTATCATTGACAGTAACCAGTTGCCAAACGAGACCGTTCAAAGCATTATCGATTCGCTGGGTGGGGCGCTGGGACAGGAAGTGAATTTTGTTTCCATGGCCAGCTTTCCGCAAAAGAACGGTACAAAATTGGTACAGGTCCGGGGAATTGAAGGCGGTTATCCACTCTATGGCGCTTTTGAGACAAGCCCTGAGGATGCCGCCGTACACTATCAGGAAAATCGCGGGGCCCTTGTGGACGCCACCCTGATGTTACAATTTGGGTTAAAGGTAGGTGACAGTGTTAAAATAGGTAAGGTCGTATTTAAAATTGCCGGAAGGCTGCTTTCTGCGCCGGGAAGTACAGCTTTGTCGAGCACCGTAGCACCGGCAATCATTGTCCCGTATCGGTATATTGATGCAACAGGCCTATTGCAAATCGGTAGCAGGCAGGAATACAACTATTATTTTAAGGCGTCCCCCGGAATGGACCTGGACGAATTGGATAAGAGGTTAGACCCCTTGCTCGACGCAGAGGGAGCAGATCTCGATACTCATACCTCTACAAGCAGGCGCCTCGGACGGAGGTACAGCAATGTGGGTAAATTCCTGAACCTGGTCGCTTTTATTGCGCTGCTGCTGGGATGTGTGGGGATTGCGAGTTCTGTGCATATTTATATCAAAGAAAAATTAAGGGCTGTGGCTGTGTTGAAATGTCTTGGCGCAACCAGAAAACAGACTTTTACGATCTACCTCCTACAGATTGCCGGGATGGGTCTTGCGGGCGGTATCATTGGTACGACAGGTGGCCTGGTGTTACAATTGCTGTTTCCGAGGATCCTGGCCGAATTTTTACCATTTGATGTTCAGCTCACATTTTCAGCCGTACCGGTAGTTTTAGGACTGTTATTGGGGGTGTTTATGTCCGTTTTGTTTGCCTTGCTACCCCTGATGGGGACCTGGTACGTGAGCCCGCTTGAAGTACTTCGGGTACAGGAACATGCACCCAGGCGTTCGCGCAGGGCCAATATCATGATCATGGGGAGCATTCTCCTGTTTATCTTTTTATTTTCGCTTTGGCTTTTGCAGCGCTGGCAATATGCCCTTGCTTTTGTGGTGGCCATTTTGGTCACTTTTGCAATCCTTGCAGGGATAGCAGCCTTGTTTATGAAAGCTATCAGGAAATACTTTCCGGAATCCTGGAGTTTTACTGCCCGTCAAAGCCTGCTTAACCTGTTCAGGCCCAACAACCAGACCATGACATTAATGCTCGCCATTGGGGTTGGGACCTTTTTGATCAGCACGCTTTATTTTACCAAGGATATTTTGCTGGCCAAGGCCACCCTTGAGGACAGTTCCGGGACCCCCAACCTGATGTTGCTCGATGTTCAGACTGAACAGCGGGATTCCGTAGCAAAACGGATTACACCAAAGGGTTTGCCTATTATCGACAATATTCCCATTGTCACCATGCGGATACAGGACATAAAAGGCCGCCCGGTAAATGACATCAGGCTCGACACTACTTCCACCGTTAATCAGTGGATTTTGAACCATGAGTTCAGGGTTACCTACAGGGATTCCCTGATCTCTTCCGAGACGCTGATATCCGGTGAATGGATGCCCAAAATGACTGCCGGAGGAGCTGTGCCCGTTTCCTGGGCTGATAATGTGGCTAACGATGCCCAGGTTGCAGTGGGGGATACCATCTCCTTTAATGTACAGGGTGTTTTAATGAAAACCGTGGTAGCCAGCATCCGCAATGTAGATTGGGGAAGAATGCAACTGAACTTTTCGATGGTATTCCCGACAGGCGTGTTGGAGAGTGCACCGCAATTTCACGTGTTAACCACTAAAACTCCGAATGCAAAGGTTTCTGCCCAGTTGCAACGCGAATTGGTCGGGGCATTTCCCAACGTGTCGATCATTGATTTGCGACAACTATTATCATTAATTGAGGGTATTTTGGATAAGATCTCCTGGGTGATAAATTTTATGGCGTTCTTTAGTATCCTAACTGGCATTATTGTCCTTATAGGCGCAGTACGCACCAGTAAGTACCAACGCATAAAGGAGAGTGTATTGCTGAGAACCCTGGGCGCAAAAAATGCACAGATCATGAGAATTACGGCCCTGGAATATTTGTACCTTGGTGTCCTGGGGAGCCTTTTCGGGATCCTCCTGTCCCTTTTAAGCAGCTTGCTGCTTGCCCTGCTGGTTTTTGAAACCACCTTTACACCCTCCTGGATACCATTTCTTGTTTTATTGCCGGGAATCACCCTGCTGGTGCTGGCCATTGGCCTTGGCAATAGCCGGGGAGTGCTCAACAGCCCCCCCCTGGAAATACTCCGAAAAGAGGCGCGGTAACAACGACGGCCTTTGTGATCCGCAGCAATGGAAACTCCCCGCGTGCAGGAGTAACAGAGCGAATGAACACTTTTTATTGCCTAAGATAGTCGCGGCTTCCGGTAAAGGACGATACGAGGCAAAAAGTATAGGATTAGGCGCCCATATCTGGAAAGGCAATGGTGAAATTAAAAGTGTACCGATTTCGCAGACTTCTTTTCAGATTTTCATTGTTCGCCGGGCGTTGTGCCATGCAGGGTTTACAGTTGCCCGGATGACCGTTCCTGTGCTGCACAGGCCTCAAAATAACCCTGAATCGAAAATTTCCGGTCCTCAAAGTGTTCCGGAAGAATTTTAAAATGCTGAATCCTGTCGATCCGGAAGGCCCGGTAATCTTTTCTTAAATGGCACCAGGCAATAAGGATCCATTTATGTTCAGAAGAAAAAATGGCACAGGGTTCAATTTTTCTGAAGGAGATATTGGAATCATTGGCTTTCCGATAATTGATCTCCACATAGTTAAAATTGGTGATAGCCAGTTGGATTTCCGAGAGCGCATTGCTTGCCACAGCCTCCTGACGGGTGTCGAAGATGTGGATATGGTTATGAAGGATCTCGCTTTTTTGAAGGATGGAGGAACGGAATACCGACTTAATTTTGGTGAGTGCTTCGTCGAAACAGGCAACGAAGGAGGAATCGTTGCTTTTGCTTACCAGGTGCTGGGCGGTGATCAGGGCGTTCGCTTCTTTTTCCGTGAACTGCACCGGGGCAACTGTATAACCCTCCATCAAGGTATAACCCCTGCCTTCCAGGGTAATAACCGGCACACCGGCCATGATCAATTTCTGAATATCGCGGTAAATGGTGCGGACACTCACATCGAATTTTACCGCCAGTTCGGGAGCCGTCAGAACCCGCCTTGATTTTAAGAGGGTTAGGATCGCTATGAGTCGTGCTAATTGAGACACCTTTATTTATAAGGTTGGATGACAAAAACAAAGGTAGTGAACCACAAAATGATCCACTACCCCTGACTGATGAATAAATTCCTAGGCAAACGAATGCAGGGCTATCTTGTTCCCTTCAGTATCCAGGAACTGGGCCATATAGCCATTTTCACCAATATCCGTTTTGGGCATCAACACTTTGCCTCCGGCCTTTTCCACTCTGGATAAGGGTACACTAAGATCATCCCCTCCGTTGAGGTAAACCGTAACACCATCAGCTGTGGGCGTGGCCCCTTCCATTTCCATGATGGCGCCACCTACCTTATTATTGTCCTGATCGTAGGCAAAGACGCCATACCTGATGTTGGGCATATGGTGATCCGTAATCTCCTCGGCCAGCAGGCTGCTATAAAAAGCCTTTGCTCGTTCGTAATTTTTTACTGGGATTTCAAACCAGTTGATTGCATTTGACATTGTTTATTATTTTTAAGGTTAAACTTGGGGTAAAAGTAGAAGGGGACAGCGACTGATCATGTCAGGGGTGGAAATAAATTATACATATCATTTGGCTGCCATTATTCAAGGGCTGCCAGGATTGCATTTTCCCTAAACGGGGCAGTTTCCGGTGCCTGCATCCTGTTCTCTTAGCTGTATCCCAATTTTTTATAAATTGGAAAAGATTAAACAGACTTGTCTGTTTTTTTCTATTTTATGTATCTTTGTATTATGAAACAACCGGGAGTTAAAGAAAGGATCATTGAGACTGCTTCAAGACTCTTCTATTTCAATGGTTATAACCAAACCGGGATTAACCAGATCATTGAAGAAGCCCATGTGGCCAAAGCCAGTATGTATGTGCATTTCAGGTCTAAAGAAGATATTGCAGTTGCCTATTTACAACAGCGGCATGTTCATTGGATGGACAGGATTACCACGCATGTAGCCAAACACAGGACCGGCAAAGCCAGGGTGATCGGTTGCTTTGATTTCCTGCATATCTGGCTTAAGGAAATGGGATTCCGTGGTTGCGGGTGGCAGAATATTATCACAGACCTGCCGGATGATCATAAGAAAATCAAAACCCAGGCCATCCTGCATAAGAACCAGGTACGTCAATGGCTGCAGGAACTTCTGGAAGAACAGTATGCCAAAAAACAGGCATCCAAACTGGGAGACGAGGTCATGGTCCTGTTGGAAGGTGCCATCATCCTTGCACAGATACATAAAAACGTATGGCCCGTCATAAGTGCAAAAAGCGCCTGTAAAAATCTACTCGCATAAAAATTAATATGGAATGTAAGGAAGGAAATAAACAACCGACAAAACAAACAGACTTGTCTGTATGTTCTGACAGGTATTAATATAAAATATTAAATAAGTAGAAAAATGAAAACGTTACAACCTTTACGCTTCGAAGAAGCAAATGTAGATTCACAAGCCATCTTTACCAATTTGGAAAGTAAACTTGGAACAGTACCTAACCTCTACGCTGCCATGGGCGTATCAGATAAACTCCTGGCTGGGTTCCTTAATTTCACCGAGATCCTGAAAAGCGGCGAATTCAGCAAAAAGGAATACGAGGCCATTGCCCTGGCCACATCCCAGGCTAACAGCTGTAATTATTGTTTGGCAGCCCATACCGCACTTGGTAAAATGAATGGGTTTAGCGAAGCACAAACTTTGGAAATCCGCACGAATAGCCTGGCAGATCGCAAGCTCAATGCGCTCGTCACCTTAACAAGTGAATTGGTAGGTGCTAAGGGGCATCCCTCGGCGGAAGCAGTGAACGATTTCTTCTCGGAAGGCTATAGCAAGGCGGCGTTCGCGGAATTACTGGGCGTTTTGGCACTAACCACAATCACCAATTATGTCTTTCATAACGGGAGTTTTGAGATCGATTTTCCCAAAGCGAAAGACGTGCATGCCATCAGCAATTAACAATAAGTAATTTAAAATGAACAATCGGTGTTATGAGCAATAAAAAGGCTGAATACAGTAAAATGGACGCCAGGGATTCCCGCGTCAACCGGCACAACTTCTGGAAAAAAACCAGAAGAAACACGGTACTGGTGCAAATACGATTTGCATAATTGGAATAGGATCGGGCAGCGGAAGGTTTGGCCTTCCCTGCCTGGTTTTCCGGTACAAAAGTGATACTAACGAATAGGAAATGGCCAATTGATAATTGAGATTTAAAAATGGAAAGCGCCCATACAGAATATCCCAGCGACGTTGTTTTTACTCCCGCTGTTAAAAAAATGCAGGAAGAAAATGGTTCGCGTAAAAATTATGCCCGTATGGAAGAACGGGGAGGCTGGCAGACAATTATCGACGCCGGACTGCAACAATTTCTGTCCAACGTGGATTCCTTCTATTTAGGAACGGCCAACAGGGAAGGACAACCTTATATACAGCATCGGGGAGGGCCAAAAGGGTTCCTGAAGGTTTTGGACAACAAGCATCTGGCATTTGCGGATTTTACCGGAAACAGGCAATATATTTCTGCCGGAAACCTGACGGAAAATAATAAGGCGACTTTATTTCTCATGGATTATCCCAACAGGACCCGGATAAAAATATGGGGCACGGCGGCTGTGGTTGATGATGATGATGAACTGCTGTTGTCCCTTTCCGATCCTGCTTACAGGGGCAGGGTAGAGCGGGGTATTGTATTTACCGTTACCGCCTGGGATGTAAACTGCCCCCAGCACATACAACCCCGATATACGCAGGAAGACATCGCGAAGGTAACAGGCCCGTTAAAGGAAAAAATTGCCTGTCTGGAGGCCCGGCTCGCCAAAACAGGACAGTCGTTTGAGCAATAAAAAACGGGAGGTACTACCTCATCTTCCTTGTAAGGAAAAAGGACATCTTTAAGAGGAACAATCAACTATCAAAAGCAAAGAAAATGAAAAAAATAGCAATCAACGGTATGGGCCGCATCGGACGGGCCGCACTCAAATTAATTTTGGATACTCCGGAGTTGAAGGTGGTGGCTGTAAACGATATAGTATCAATTGAGAACATTACCTATCTGATAAGGTACGATTCGGTATACGGAATCTATGAAAGAGAAGTTTCCCACGATAGTGAAAACCTGATTGTCGATGGCCGGAAAATCAGGTATTATTCCATACGAAATCCGGAGGAACTACCCTGGAAAGACCATGGGATTGAGGTGGTAATTGAAAGTACAGGACTTTTCACCTCCCGGGAAGAGGCGTCAAAACACCTTAAAGCCGGGGCATCCACCGTCGTGATCTCAGCTCCGACAAAGAGTGCGGACACCCCTACCGTTGTACACGGGGTAAATTCGGGGGATGGCAATACCCATATTTTTTCCTGTGCCAGTTGCACGACGAATAATATTAGTCCCGTGGTGGAAGTACTCGGGCGCAGAATTGGGATTAAAAAGGCCATAATGACCACAGTACATGCCTATACTGCTTCCCAGAGTATGGTGGACGGACCTTCCGATAAAAACGTAAGGATGGGCAGGGCAGGGGCTGCAAATATTGTTCCGACAACTACGGGTGCCGCCATTGCCACCACAAAAGCCTTACCGGCCTTTGCCGGAAAGTTTGACGGAGTGGCCATACGGGTTCCCATTCCCGTGGGGTCCCTATCCGATATTACATTTGTTACCGAGAAGCAGGTGACTGTTGAGGAGGTAAACACCATCCTGGAAGAAGAGTCGAAATCGGATCGCTATAAGTTTGTTTTGAGGACGACTTCAGAACCCATTGTATCTTCGGACATTGTGAAAAGTCCGTTTGCCTCTACAGTGGACCTGGGCATGACCAGGGTGGTAGATGGGGATCTCCTCAAAGTGATGACGTGGTATGACAATGAATGGGGCTTTGCCAATCAGATGATACGGCAGATTCTGGAGATTTAGCAGGCGGGCTTATAGCGTTATTCAGACATGGATGATACACGGACCGCCATAATTTTGGGCTAACCACACCCACCCGTGGTTTTATCCTTTCATCGAAATGCAGTTGGCGGTCCGGGCACATTTTAAAAGTTAGAGGGAAATCACCA
>DATGCB010000083.1:0-4246 GCA_035312365.1 Eudoraea sp.
TTTGTGCCGATCCCCCATTTATTTGGATTCGCATAATTCAGCTTAACCTTTAGATAGTTAGATGTATCATCTGTATTGTTGATATAAAGTGTTGCCGGACTATTGCTGTTATTTGTCACAATATCAAGGTCTCCGTCATTGTCCAGATCGGCCATGGCAGTTGCTCCTGAAATTATCGTGTCTTTTTGGATCCATTTACCAGACATATCTTCAAACACCAGGCTTTCCGTTCCTTTGTATATGTAATTGTGGACCGCCCCTGAAGGCATCATATTCAGCGCCTGCTGATCCACCAGTTTGGTGTTGTCTATTTTTTTCCTGATCTGTTCATCCGAAACAAAATTGATAAAATCAAGGTCGTTGGGACGCTTAATAATTCCGTTGGAAATAAATAGATCCTGTTCCCCGTCCTGATTGTAATCCGCAAACAGGGCACTCCAGCTCCAGTCGGTGGCCGCCACCCCGCTTAACAGGGCAGTTTCGGCAAAGGCTTCCCCTCCCCGATTTATTTGAAGCATATTTCGGGTAAACTGGTAGTGGTAACCATACTGTTCCGTCCGCAATTTCTGTGTCTGCAGGTTGTCATCGCCCTCGGAAGATTTAAGGACCATCTCATCCTGGGGAAGCATGTCGAGAGAGAGAATATCGGGCCAGCCGTCATGATTGATATCGGCAATATCATTACCCATGGAAAACCTTGTCGTTTGTCCAAAATAGTCTTTTAAATGTTCTGTAAATGTCCCATCCCGGTTATTCAGGTAAAAATAGTCGTCTTCATGGAAGTCATTTCCAACGTATAAATCCGGGTAGCCATCCTGATTAAAATCAGATACGGCAACCCCGAGTCCGTATCCATTTACGCCTCCGTAGATGCCGGCTTCTTCGCTGACATCCACAAATTTTCCCTGGTCATTTCGAAGCAATTTATCCCCGGTGTGGAAATTTCGTTTATACCGCAATTCGGCCTTTCCAAAAGATTCCTGGGTATGGACGGCATGATTTAACAGATACATGTCCAAATCTCCATCCAGGTCGTAATCCAGGAAAGCTGCCGTGGAGCTGTATGTATCAAAATCCAATCCATATTCGGCTGCTCTTTCAGTAAAGGTGTTATCCCCGTTGTTGATGTAGAGTTCATTATATCCGTCAAACCCGTTAATCCCAACAACAGCGCATACATAGATGTCTAAAAGGCCATCACCGTTGATATCTCCCATGACTGTCCCGGTATTCCATGTACTATTACCGGCCACACCGGCCTGTTCGGTGATATCCTCAAAGTTTAGCCCCCCTTTGTTCAGAAACAACCTGTTCTTTACCTGGTTGCCCGAGAAAAAAATGTCGGGCAGATCATCCCCGTTGATATCGCCAATCGCCACCCCACCCCCGTTATAGAAATAGAGGTAGTCCAGGATGTTGAGATTGTCTGTTTCCGTAAGGGTATTTTTAAAAGTGATCCCGGTTTTTTCAGGAGATGGATTATCAAATAATTTGGTTTCCCCGGAACAGCCGGTAAATAAGGCAATAAGAATTAAAAATTGAAATGATCTTCTCATAAAGTAATTTACAATGGCTGCCCTCATATCTAAAGGAAGGATGATCCTGGTGTTACCGGGAGGAGTGCCGGCCGGCCTGCAGGTATTACCTTCCTTAAAAATGCCCGCCATCTTAAATTTGCAAACCCATACGCTGGGTGTTGCCGAAACCCTGTTTCCCGGAAATCAGGGTAAGACCGCTTCGATCATTTTGCCCTGATTGTCCGTATTTCCGCTGGGAGTACATAGTGCCTTTTCTTATTCCTTTAAAGCAAATATCCGGGGTTTTCCGTCATTTATAGCCGCAATAATGTATTCGTTCCCATTTTGGTCCCTGAATTGCCTCAGATGTTTAACCTCCTCACGGATAAAAAATCCGCTGGTATCATAATTCTGCCATTCAAACTGCATTTCGCCATCGCCCAGGAGAACATTTCCATAATTGGCATCCAGGCGCGAATACTGCGGTTTAAATTCAAAATTGTTCCCTCCCATAATAAGATCTAAATGCCCGTCCTGGTTGATATCTGCACAGGTTATATCGCACACACAGGATAATTGCACCCTGCTTGGAAGCTCCTTTATGGAAAATTTTCCGCCCCCTTCATTCACGGCGATTACAGAGGCCGAAATGACGGATTGCTTCATAATGGAATTATCGAACACGGCCTGTGGAAATAACTCATCGATTGTTTTTGATGCGTATTCAGAAGCTTTCAGGTTTTGTTTTTTCAGGGCTACCATCTGTGTGGTCAACTCCTTTTTCTGATGTAGGGGATAATCCTTTCCATCATAATACTGGGTCACGATTTGCTCTATGGTTCCGTTGTTATCAAAGTCGTTGACCCACATTTTCATCGGCTGGGCCGGGGAGGGTTTGTAGTGCAGATTATTGCCCTGATTTCCCAAAATAAGATCCATGTCCCCGTCCTTATCGAGATCCGCTGAGGCAACGGTATTCCACCATCCGTGTAAACTGTCCAGCGAAGAGGGTGATTTACTCAATCTCCTTCCTGAATTTTTATAGATCCTGGGGACTCCCCAATCGGCAACGGTCACCAGGTCGTTTTTGTCATCGCCGTCCATATCTACCCAAATAGCATCCGTAATCATACCGCCATCCCTGAGGTCATATGCCAAACGTTCGGTAGCGTCCGTGAATGTTCCATCCCCGTTATTTTCCAGGAACAGGTGATCCGGATCCACACCATAGGTTCCTACTACGCTCCTTGAGCCAATAAAGAGGTCCATGTCACCATCCCCATCAAAGTCCTCCGGTGAAATCACAGCAGTATTTTTAAAGGTAGAGGGGATAACTCCCTTCGATTTGGTAAACAATCCTTTTCCATTATTGAGGTAGAGCCTGGGGCGATACGTCTGGGCTTCTCCCACCTGATTACCACCACTGCCGACAATAAGATCCACGTCACCATCGCCATCTGCATCAAAAAATGCCGCGGCTGTGTCTTCATAGACGGCATCCTGAAGTAAGGAATTCTGAGTTGTACCCCTTAAACTTCCCCGGCCGCTATGCGTGTATATTACCCCTGCCCGTCCCTTGGCACCTCCGACAAAAACATCTTCATTACCATCGCCATCGATGTCCCCGGTAGCGATTGCCGGCCCCTCCTGAGACAGCAATTTGTAAATGAGTCCTTCATAATCGAAATCATTATAATTATTTTCCTTATGGGCAATTAAAGTGGTATTGTCCAACTCCCGTAGGAGGGATTTTTTAGCCTCGGGGAGCTGCGGGTTGTAGATCCCCTCTGCCTCCCTGTGTTTTAAAGTGAGAAATTGATTTACCGGTACATTTTCTAATTTTTGTGTGCTGTCGTCCGGCCAAACGACCCTCAGAGAATCTATTGTTTTACTGGTACCAAGCCCGATGGTCATTACATATTCCATAGAAGATTGGAATCCGCGCGAGGGGATGAGTTCCTGCAGCACTACATTGTCGCCATGGTACAGCATGACCGATGTTCCAATAGCAAATCTGTTCTTTTCACCGCCTTCAAATTTTAGTTTTATATAGTTAAAATCAGAAATTTCATCGGTCTTGTTTTTATAAACAAAGGCCTCCATATTCACATTATTGATCACCACATCCAGATCTCCATCATTGTCAAGGTCCCCGTAGGCTGCACCATTTGACATGCTTGGCATCTCGAATCCCCAGTCCTTGTTTGCGTTTGAAAATGTGATATCACCATTGTTTCTGTAAGCATAATTCGGCTGCGGTTTTATGGGCATTTTATTGATGATGGAATCTATCGACTCTTTTTTCCCGGTCAGCGCCATTTTCTGGATGATCTCATTGGCAAAAAAGTCGACAAAATCCAGATCGGTAAGGTCGTGGTTAATCCCGTTGGTAATGAAGATGTCCCGGAGACCGTCATTGTCCATATCAAAAAGCAGTCCGGCCCAACTCCAATCGGTGGCATGGACCCCACTGAAATAGGCTACCTCGGAAAAGGAGCCATTGCCGTTATTCAGTTGAAGCGTATTTTGAATGTACTGCTGATAAAAGTCCTTACTCTGTTTGAGTTTAAAAACGTTGTAGCCTTCAAATTCCATCACCGATTTCACCCGTTGATCCGGCTCTGGAAGCATATCGGTGATAAAGATGTCGGCAAGCCCGTCATTGTTAATATCCGCCATATCGATCCCCATCGCGGAGAGCGATAAATGGGAGGTCCAGTTCTTAATAT
>DATGCB010000084.1:0-2215 GCA_035312365.1 Eudoraea sp.
TCAGGCGCCATTGCTTTTATGATCGTCTGTTCTTACCTTGCGCTGAAGTACGACACCCACGAGGTAAAAATCAAATCTGCCCTTTATAAAGTACCGGGAATTGCCGGCCTGGGTGGCGGGCCATGGTATTTGCTGGCTCAAAAACATCTTAAAAATTCATTCTCCCGGTTGCTCAGGGCGGTCGGGCTTGAAAAGAGCTAGCACCATTTATTATCTATTGTAAAAACCCGCCGGTTATTGACAACCAGACGGGTTTTATCTTTCGCAATACCCTGTGGTCAGATATGCAATGCCCTGTCCTCTGTTGCCGCGAGGGCGGCTTCCTTGACTGCTTCGGCATAGGTAGGATGCGCATGGCTCATCCTGGCAATATCTTCGGCCGATGCTCGGAATTCCATAGCGGTAACGGCTTCGGCAATAAGGTCTGCCACCCGGGCTCCTATCATGTGCACGCCAAGCACCTCATCGGTCTTGCTATCCGCCAATATCTTTACAAAGCCGTCGGTATGCATACTGGCCCTGGAACGGCCCAGCGCCCTCATGGGGAACTGCCCCACCTTAAAATCAACCCCTGCCTGTTTAAGTTCTTCTTCCGTTTTACCCACGGCAGCTACTTCGGGCCAGGTATAGACCACACCCGGTATCAGGTTATAATTTATATGAGGCTTTTGCCCTGCCAGTTGTTCCGCCACCAGTGTACCCTCTTCCTCGGCCTTGTGGGCCAGCATAGCACCCCGGACCACATCTCCGATCGCATATATATTCGGGGTGCTGGTCTGTAAATGTTCATTGACCACAATCCTTCCGGATTCATCGATCTTTACTCCCGCAGCTTCCGCATTCAGGCCATCGGTGTAGGGTCTTCTCCCCACAGATACCAGGCAGTAGTCCCCGGTAAAGAGCACTTCCTCCCCTTTTTTATCATCGGCCTTTACAATGACTTCTTTCCCTTTGCTTTCCACCGATTTCACTTTATGCGACAGATGGAATTTCACTTTTTGTTTTTTCAGCACTTTCATCAATTCCCGGGAAAGGGACCCATCCATGCCCGGTATGATCCGGTCCATAAATTCCACCACGGTCACTTCCGAACCCAGCCTTTTGTATACCTGGCCAAGCTCCAGGCCGATAACTCCCCCCCCGATGATGATCAGATGTTTTGGGATTTCCTTTAAGGTAAGGGCCTCCGTGGAGGTAATGACCCGTTCCTTGTCTATTGTTATAAAAGGAAGCGTTGACGGTTTGGATCCGGTTGCAATGATGCTGTGCTTCGCTTCAATAGTTTCCGGTTTGCCTTTCCCAATTTTTACTTCAATATGCGTGGCGTCCTTAAAACTCCCCACTCCTTCAAACACATCAATTTTGTTCTTGTCCATAAGGAATTGGATCCCTTTGGTGGTCTGGTCCACGACGGCTTGTTTCCTGGAAATCATCTTTTCCAGATTCACCCTGATCTCCCCGGGGATTTCAATCCCATGCTCTTCAAAATGTGATATGGCCTCTTCGTAGTGGTGGCTGGAGTCTAAAAGCGCCTTGGAAGGAATACAACCGACATTGAGACAGGTTCCCCCGAGCGTACTGTATTTTTCAACAATGGCGGTTTTCATCCCCAATTGGGCACAGCGAATCGCCGCAACATAGCCACCGGGGCCTGAGCCAATTATGGCTACATCATATGAACTCATAGTTATTTGTTTGTTGGTGCTGGATATTTATATGTAGTTTGAAATGCATCTGGACCACAAAAGTACGAATGTTTTGTGGTTGGACAAGGTACCTTGCTTATCCGAAATTACGTTGGGGCGAAGGGAAATATTTCAGGTAGAAGAGACGGCCCAGCCATATGCCAAGCAGCAGGGATAAACCCGCCATGGTATCGAACCATATGGGGCTGGTCAACACCCCGGATGCCATCAGATAGGTCATTTCAGTGATGATGATCGCTGAAATGATCACGTGGGGCCAGTAATTTTGTCCCCGGACGATGGCCGATGCGACCATCCCTGCCAGAACTGCTGCTATAAGGGTGGCCAGGCCACCAAAGATGAGATCTGAGGAACTGGAGGTATAATAACTGATGCCATTGTAGAGGACCTCCTGGGCCACGGTGGTGAGTAAGACCATTGCAATTTCGCCGATCACTGCCGCCTATACAATTCTAACCCATATTTTTCCCTTGTTCATTCGGATGGCTTTAGGTTGAAAATACCGGGAC
>DATGCB010000085.1:0-5140 GCA_035312365.1 Eudoraea sp.
TCCTATGGTTAGCAGCATTTTCCAGGAAAATGCGTTGTCGGAATAACCCTTCTAAGCGATAGCGAAGGAGGGTCTCCTCCGGGATTTTCTGCCGTCCGAATGCTTTACTTTCTGAAACGTCGCTCCTATGGTTAGCAGCATTTTCCAGGATAATGCGTTGTCGAAATAACCCTTTACAGCGATAACCAAGAAGGGACTTTTCAGGGAACTCACGTTACCGTGTGATCATATTCCCGCTTGCTCCTTAAATGGACCGGGTTCCAATGTTACCCGCAGGGATGTCTTCTATTAAAACGAATTATCGATTGCTTTTGAACGTTCTAAAAACAGATTTCATCAGATGCATCAGTACGGGCGGGAATATTTGCCTTAACAGGTTCTTTATGCCGGGTTTGTTAAACGAGCGTAAAAGATGGTCTATTTCTTCGGCTGCCATCCCGGAATTTGATAAATAATGATAGGAAACGGAGAAGTATTTTAAACTGGCTAAAACCAATCCTATCCTGAAGCAAACGTCATTACTGAGATTGGCGGCATCAATATTTGGAATAAAAATAGCGTCTCCGCCCAGGGAATACCTGGGCTTTTCAATAATTTTAGAACCCAGTCTTGGATTAAATGTATCAAAAGATCCCGGGTAATATTTACAATCAATAAATTCATAGTCGTGCTCCCGCAGGAATATTTCCAGGTCGGAAAAGAGGTTTTGGTTTTTATAAGCCTCGATGAACGTGACTTCAGAATAAATGACCCCGATTCGTTTGTCCTTCAATTTGTCGGTAGCGCTTTGAAGGATCTCTAATTCTGTCCCTTGCGTATCGAGTTTTATAAAGTCAATAAAATCAAATTCATTTTGGTCCATGAAGGTGGACAGGGTATATGATGGGATCTCGACCTGCCCGACCACTTTAAATCTCTTTTTCCATGCAGGGAGATCTTCCATGAAATGAAAATGTTTATCAAAGGTCCGGTCATTAAATTCCAGCAGTGAGGAATAACTGGGATAGTCGGTTATCAACAATTTTCTTTCCCCATTTACCTTACTCAGGACACAGGGATAGTATTTGATATTCGGGGCCTCAGTAAGCCTGGAAAATTCGGCGAGATTGGGTTCAAATCCCACATAATTGGTGAACTTGTCTAACATAAAAAGAGATTGCACCCCCCCTTTTGCCCCTACGTCCAGGACCATAAGGTTTTCAGGCCCTAAGCGATCCTTAATGAATTCGATCGTTTTTTTACGCATTTGTGACGGTAATTTAAGGTAGCAGGCCCATGCTTTTATGATGGCCATTTGTATTGAATTCAAATCCTGCGGGTAACTATGTATGAGGATGGTAAGTTAATTACTTATTTTTATTTTCAAAAAAACTGAAAATGCTTCCACCATACCGTCGTTGAATCGTAAAATGGGCAAGGTGTGAAAGGCTCAAATGTTTAGAATGTTCAATGACCAGCAGCCCTTCTTCCAATAGCAGTTGCTGCTTAAAAACCAGCTCCGGAATTTTAGCAAAGGCTGTTTCGGACAAATTATACGGAGGGTCGGCAAAAACAATATCATAACCGCCGCTTGCCCCGGCCAGGTACTTGAAAACGTCACTTTTAATTGTCTTGATGTCAAAATCCAGATCTTTGGCAGTGGTTTGGATGAATTTTACACATCGGTGGTCCATATCCACGGCTACCACATTTTTGGAACCCCTTGATGCAAATTCATACCCTATATTGCCAGATCCGGCAAAAAGGTCAAGGACCGACAACTCTTCAAAATAATAGGAATTATTCAGAATGTTGAACAGGGCTTCTTTGGCCATATCCGTCGTTGGCCTTACGGGAAGGTTTTTGGGTGCAATTATGCGTCGGCCTCTATATGTTCCGGAAATGATGCGCATTAAAGCGCATTGATTACCGTGAAATCTATGGCTTCCAGATCCGTATCTTCTATGGGGTAATTAGTAGCAGGCGGAATAAAAATAGAGAGGTGCTGGATATACTCGTAACAGATCGTGTATATTTCATCACTTTCCTCTACTGCACCAAAAAGACGTAGCTTAACGGAGGAGGGATCTAACTTCAGTTGTTCCAGTGTAAAGAGCAGATAATAGAGAAAATCCTCCCTGGTTGTATAGGGGAAGCTGTTGTAAAATTGCAGTTTTTTTTGTGCCAGTACGGTAATGTCCATCTGTTGTTCGGCGACATGCACATAACAGACAGGCTCTTTCCCATTGCTTTGTGTGTTCAGCAAAGCTTCTACCAGAACGGTACCGCTGTGCTTAAATTCAAATTCGCCAAAAAGATCGTAAATAAAATTATTGATGTTGACAAACGGCACATAGACATTGACTAAATCATAAGTGTCGATCTCGTCGTAGGCAATGAGATCATTGGCTAAAATTTTTGCATTAAATTTCAGGTAATTGGGAAGTTCATCCCTGTCAAACAGGGCTTTGGGAACCAGGCTAAAAAGATTGTTCCTGTGAATGACTACTACCTCCGAAAACCGATAATCGCGGATGGAGTTGACCACGAGCAATTCTTTGAGTTCCTTCTGCATTTCATAGGGGGAAAGCTCTTTGCCAAAATCCAGATGTTTACTTAAGGGAATGTTCTTTCCGATGGTATCAAAAATGCAAAAAGAAAGTCCATTCAAGCTAACCTGAATGGACAATTTATGATAGCTATCCAGTGTGTTTTCCGCGTTATTCGTCGCCTTTTTTGTCATAGATAGGGGGCCAGTTGCCACTGGTACTCACTTCGCTCAGGGAGCCCACTTTTATTTCTGTTCCATTCACTTCTTCCACACTGATCTGAACATTTTCCCTGTCTAGGAGATCTTTGGGCTGGTCGTGCAGAACGACACTTTTGGCAACCTTGGCTTCAAAAACCGGAGCCTTGTATCCGCCTTTGTCAATAATATCCGCTTTCAATGCAAATTTTTCTCCTCCGGATGCAAAGGGAACATTCATCATTGATTTGTATCGGTCATCATTTTTAAACAGCGAATCTTTGACTGAGACAAACCCCAAAGTATCAATAAGTTTAACCTCTCTTAAAAGGTCAATCCCGTAGGTCTTATCGAACTCCATATAGGAGGAATCCCTTTGCTGGGTAATTGTATATTTTGCCGTATCCACAAAACTCACCAAGGCATCAAAATTGTTCGCATATTTTCCGGTAACTATCTTATGGGCTTCCTGTGCATTTCGGATGTCCTTCAGTTTTGATATTACTTGAGTAAATCGCTCCTGCTTTACCTTTTTGAATTCCATGGGACCGGTAACAGACCTGTAGATCATGTAACCCAGTACAACACATAGGATCCAAAGTACAATTTGAAGAATGGTTTTCATTTCTTAGTAGTGTTAATTATATTATGCGGTTATCACAAATCTACAATTTTTTTTTAATCGTAAAAGGTTTTGCCCCAAAAATCCTGATTATCTTTGAGGGCCTATGACCGCGCTTACACCCCCTGTATTTTATAATATTTTAAAGGAAAAATTCCCTCATACTCCTACGGCAAAACAAACGGTGGCACTGCAAATGCTGGCCGAATTTGTGCTGTCTGAACAGAGGGGGGTGATTTTTTTGTTAAAGGGATTCGCAGGCACCGGAAAGACTACGATTGTCGGTGATATTGTAACTAATCTCTGGAAGACAAAGTTGAAAGCGGTCCTGTTGGCACCTACCGGAAGGGCGGCCAAGGTAATGTCTAACTATGCCAATACCCAGGCATTTACCATTCACAAAAAGATCTACTTTCCCAAAAAAGAACGGGGTGGGGGGATTCGCTTCGTTCTGGCTCCCAATAAACACAAAAACACGCTCTTTATTGTTGATGAGGCCTCCATGATCCCGGATTCACCCGCGGAGTCCAAACTTTTTGAGAATGGCTCCCTGCTCGATGATCTGTTGCAGTTTGTATATTCGGGCCACAATTGTAAATTGATCCTGATTGGGGATACCGCCCAACTTCCACCGGTACATTTAGAATTGAGTCCTGCCCTGGATGAAGCGAGATTAAGGATGTACTACAACAAGGAAGTAGTCATTTTGGAACTCGATGAAGTAGTGAGGCAGACCGAAGATTCGGGTATCCTGATGAATGCCACCAAACTGAGGGAACAACTGCAGGGCAATTTCTCTGACGGCTTCAAGTTCGACGTGGAACCCTATCATGACATTATCCGCTTGGTTGAGGGGTATGATATTCAGGAAGCCATAGATACTGCCTACCGCGTTCACGGGAAGGAGGAAACCGCCTTTATTGTCCGATCCAACAAACGCGCAAATCTGTATAACCAGAATATCCGGGATCGAATACTCTATCTGGAAAACGACCTTGCCACCGGGGATTATATGATGGTCGTTAAAAACAATTATTTCTGGTTGCAACCCAATTCGGAGGCCGGGTTCATTGCAAATGGGGACATCATAGAGGTCCTGGAGATATTTGCCATTCGGGAATTATACGGATTTAAATTCGCCGAGGTCCGTGTACAAATGGTGGATTATCCCAATCAGAGACCATTTGAGACCGTTTTATTGTTGGATACCATTATGGCGGAAACCCCATCCCTGCCTTATGAGGAAGGCAACCGCCTGTACCTGGAAGTGCAAAAGGATTATGCGCAGGAAAAATCCAAATACAAAAGATTCCTCGCCGTAAAAAACAATAAATATTTTAATGCGCTGCAGGTAAAGTTTTCCTACGCCATAACCTGCCATAAATCTCAGGGGGGGCAGTGGCACACGGTTTTTGTGGAGCAGCCTTATCTTCCGAATGGTGTAGATAAGGAGTATCTGAGATGGCTTTATACTGCGGTCACCCGGGCCAAGGAACAGCTGTATTTAATTGGTTTTAAGAACGATTTTTTTGTTGATCAGGAATAGCCTAATTTCGTATTACTGTCGCGTGGAACTGCTTTTGAGGGCAGGTAGCCGCCATTTTTTTAGCGCGAACTTGCGCCTAGATTGATTTTAAATGACATCTGAAACAATCATTAGTATATTTTTAGGAGTGGGATTGGCTGCCTCGGTCGGATTTCGTGTATTTTTGCCACTTTTCGCGCTGAGTCTGGCCTCCTATTTTGGCGCATGGGATCTGAATGACCACTGGGAGTGGATCGGTACCCTGGCG